>CALLZQ010000722.1 GCA_937858255.1 uncultured Tabrizicola sp. | reverse complement strand
CTCTGGCCCGCGCCGGCGATCATGCGCTGCCCTTGCGCCGGTACGATGTCGCGGCACTGACTGCCCTGCTGGCGGCGGCCCAGACCGAGGGCGACCGCGCCCGGGTCGAAATGGCACTGACGCGGGCCTTTCTCGATTATGCCCATGACGTGAAATCGGGGGTGTTGGAGCCCAAGACGCTGGACAAGGGCATCGTGCGGGAAATCCTGCGTCCCGATCCGGTGGCGCTGTTGACTGCGATCACCACCGAAGATCCGCGGCGTGTGCTGCGCGATCTGGCCCCCAAATCACCGCAATATGCCCAGTTGATGCGGGCCAAGATCGCGCTTGAGGCGCAGATGGTCAGGGGCGGCTGGGGCGGGGGGGTGGGGGCCAAGGCGCTGGGTCGGGGCGATTCGGGTCCCGCCGTGGTGGCGCTGCGCGACCGGCTGATCCGCATGGGCTATCTGGGGCGATCCGCGACCCAATCCTATGATGCGGCGATGGCAGCGGCGGTGCTGCGGTTTCAGGTCGATCACGGGCTGATCGCCGATGGCAAGGCCTTTGAGGGCACCATACAGGAAATCAACATCGCCCCCGAGGCGCGGCTGAAATCCATCACCGTGGCGATGGAGCGGATGCGCTGGCTGGGCGATGCCCCCTTGGGTGAGCGGCATGTCTGGGTGAACCAGCCCGATTTCACCGCCCGCATCGTCGATCACGGCAAGATCACCTTTGAGACCCGGGCCGTCATCGGCAAGAACGTGCCCGATCAGCACACGCCCGAATTCTCGGACACCATGGAGCATATGGTGATCAACCCCTCATGGGGGGTGCCGCGCTCGATCATCGTGAACGAATATCTGCCGCTGTTGCAGCGCAATCCCAATGCCGTCAGCCATTTGCAGGTGATTGATGGCGCAGGCCGGGTGGTGCCGCGCGGCGCGGTGAACTTTGCCGCCTATTCGGCGCGCAGCTTCCCCTTTGGCCTGCGCCAGCCGCCGTCGGATGGCAATGCGCTGGGGAAGGTAAAGTTCATGTTCCCCAACCCGCACAATATCTATCTGCATGATACGCCGGCAAAAAACCTGTTCAGCCATGAGGTGCGGGCCTATAGCCATGGCTGCATCCGTCTGGCCGAACCGTTCAATTTCGCCTATGCGCTGTTGGCCGCGCAAAGCGACGATCCGCAGGGCGAATTCAACAGCCATCTGAAAACCGGGCAGGAAAGCACGGTCAAGCTGGCCCAGCCGATCCCGGTGCATCTGGTTTATTTCACCGCCTTTCCGGGGGCCAAGGGGCAGATGACCTATCGCCGCGACATCTATGGCCGCGATGCGATGCTGTTTCAGGCGCTTGAGGCGGCCGGGGTGGTCTTGCCGGGCCTGCAAGGGTAAGGCAAACCTGTCCGGGACAGACCCGGGGCCCGGAGCAGACCCGGGAAAGGAGCCTTGCCATGCGCCACACCATTGCCGAGATTGCCGCCGCCCTTGGGGCCGAATGCGCCGGAGAGACGGGTTTCGCCGTTTCAGGCGTGGCTGAGCCGGGGCAGGCCGGTCCGGATGACCTCGCGCTTTGCGTGAACCCGAAATATGCCGAAGGCCTGGCACAGGGACAGGCGCAGGTCGCGATGCTCTGGCCCGGGGCGGACTGGCAGGCTATGGGCCTGAGGGCCGCGATCTTTGCCCCGCGCGGGCGGCTGGCCATGGCCGGGTTGACCGCGATGATGGACCCGGGGCCGGCGATTGCCCCGGGTGTGCATCCGATGTCGGTGATCGACCCCAGTGCCGAAATCGGTGCGGGCGCGGCCATTGGCCCCTTTGTCACCATCGGCGCCGGGGTGCGGATCGGTCCGAAGGCGCGGATCGCCAGCCATGTCTCGATTGCCGAGGGCGCGCGCATCGGTGCCGATGCGCTGATCCTGCACGGCGCGCGGATCGGCGCCCGCGTGACCATTGGCGACCGCTTTACCTGTCAGCCCGGCGCGGTGATCGGGGCCGACGGCTTTTCCTTTGTCACGCCCGAGAAATCGGGGGTCGAGGAGATCCGCGAAACCCTGGGGCAGCGCGACAGCATCCGGGCGCAAAGCTGGACGCGAATTCATTCGTTGGGCGCCGTCACCATCGGCGATGATGTCGAGATCGGCGCCAATGCCTGTATCGACCGGGGCACCATCCGCGACACCACGATCGGCGCGGGGACCAAGCTCGATAACCTCGTCCATGTTGGCCATAACGTGCAGATCGGGCGCGACTGCCTGCTGTGCGGTCAGGTCGGCATCGCCGGCTCGGCCCGGATTGGCGACCGGGTGGTGATGGGCGGGCAATGCGGCGTCAATGACAATATCTTTGTCGGCGATGACGTGATCTGCGGCGGCGCGACCAAGGTCTTTACCAATGCGCCGGCGGGCCGGGTGCTGTTGGGCTATCCGGCGGTCAAGATGGAAAGCCATGTCGAGATGCAAAAGGCGCTGCGGCGCCTGCCGCGTCTGGCCGCCAAGGTTGCCGAACTGGAGAAAGTCATCCAGAAGTCATGAATTTCTACTATTCCTGCCGGTGTGAGGACTGACAAGCGCAAGGACTGAGGGGATGCAAATGACCGCCATTGCCGACACCATCACCGCCATCATTGCCGAAAAGGCGCTGTTGCAGCCGGCCGATATCGCGCTGGACATGACGATCAGCGGTCTCGGGATCGATAGCCTCGGTCTGGTTGAGGCAATCTTTGCCATTGAAGAGCATTTTGACATTCAGGTGCCGTTTGAGGCCGCCAATCCCGGCGCCAGCGGTTTTGACCTGAGTTCGGTGGCCTCGATCATCCATGCTGTCGAGGGGCTGGTGGCCCAGCAGGCGGCCTGAGGCCATGCGCCGGCGGGTGGTGATTACCGGCGCGGGCTGCGTCTCGGCGCTGGGGCTGAGTGCCGGGGCAACTATGGCGGCGATGCGCGAGGGGGTCTGCGGCATCGGCCCCTTGCAGATCCGCGATGCGGATCGGCTGACCGTCACGCTGGGCGCGCAAGTGACCGGCTGGGATCCAGAGGCGCGTTTCTCTGCGCGCGAGCTGACCCTTTACGACCGGGCGACCCAATTCGCCATTGAGGCTGGGCGACAGGCGGTGGCTGAGGCGGGGTTGGTTTTTGACCCGGGTCTGGCCGAGGCAGCCGGCGTCATCCTCGGCACTGCCGGGGGCGGTCTGGGGACGGTCGATGACAGCTATCGCACGGTTTACCAAGAGGGGAAGGACCGCGTTCACCCCTTTACCGTGCCGCGCCTGATGCACAGCGCCGCGGTCAGC
>CALLZQ010000721.1 GCA_937858255.1 uncultured Tabrizicola sp. | reverse complement strand
CGGGCAGGGCGATGTCATCATCGACGATCACCATCGCGACCTTCAACCCAAAGGCCCGCGCCCGTTCGGCGGCAAGGCCAAAGTTCAGACGGTCGCCGGTGTAGTTCTTGACGATCAAGAGGCACCCGGCCTTGCCAGTCACGGCCAGAATCCCCGCCAACACCGCATCGACCGAAGGAGAGGCAAAGACATCGCCGCAAACCGCCGCTGTCAGCATCCCCTTGCCGACGAAACCGGCAAGGATCGGCTCATGCCCCGAGCCACCGCCCGAGACCAGCGCCACCTTGCCGCCGTCGCGCCCCCGGTCCCAATCGGCCCGCACCACCACCCGGATAGGCGGATAGCCATCCAGCCGCGCCAGACTGCCGCCCGAGGCGCGCACCAGCCCGTCAATCGCCTCTGTGACCAGCGATTCCTTTGAATTCATGAACTGTTTCATCGAAAGCCCCCTCAGATGCGGTTGCCGCTGGCATCGAACCACAGCGGGTTATGCGGGTGGATATGCAGGCTGTCGCCCGCGCTCAAGGCGGTGTGCGGGTCGGCCAGGGTCACGATCTCATGCGGGCCAAGCCGCAGATGCAGCCGGGTCTGATCGCCCAGATGCTCAACCCGGCGCACGGTGGCGGGCTGGCCCTCGCCGGTCGCGATGGACTCGGGGCGCAGGCCGATGGTCTTGGCCCCCGCCGGGGCCGCGCCAAAGGTCTCGGCCGGCAAGAGGGTGATCCGCGGCTGACCCAGACGCGTCGCCACATAGGTCGAGACCGGGTTTTCATAGATCTCGCGCGGCGGGCCGAACTGCACCAGCCGCCCCTGATCCAAGACCCCGATATGGGTGGCCATGGTCATCGCCTCGATCTGGTCATGGGTGACATAGAGGAAGGTCGCCCCCAGTTCGGCATGGATACGCTTTAGCTCGACCCGCAGATCGGCCCGCAGCTTGGCGTCGAGCGATGACAGCGGTTCATCCATCAGATAAATCCGCGGCTCTCGCACCAGCGCCCGACCGATCGAGACGCGCTGCATCTCGCCGCCCGAAAGCTGTGTCGCCTTGTTGTCCAGCTTGTGCCCGATGCGCAGCGAGGCGGCGACCCGCGCCACCCGCTCGGCAATCTGATCCTCGGGCATGTTGATGACCGGCGACCGAAGCGGAAAGGCCAGATTGTCGCGCACCGACAGATGCGGGTAGAGCGAGTATTGCTGAAACACCAT
>CALLZQ010000720.1 GCA_937858255.1 uncultured Tabrizicola sp. | reverse complement strand
CGCGACAAGCCCCCCGCATCGGCGGGATAGCGCGGCGCCTCCAGCCGTTTCAGATGCACCACCGCCGAATGCACCTTGGGTGCCGGGGTAAACGCCTCGGGCGGCAGATGCATCACGATCTTGGCCTCGCAGCGCCACTGCGCGAGGATGGCAAGGCGCCCGTAATGATCGCCCCGGGGCTTGGCCACGATCCGCTCGGCCACCTCTTTCTGGAACATCAAGGTCAGGCTGTCCCAGACCGGCGGCCAGACGGGGGGCGAGAGCCAGCGGATCAACAATTCCGTGCCGACATTATAGGGCAGGTTGGCCACAATGCGGATCGGCGGGGTCAGACCGGCAAGGGCGTCGCTGTCCAACGCATCGCCCTCGACCACCTCGAGCCGCCCCGGATAGGCTGCCGCAATCTCGCTCAGGGCGGGAATGCAGCGCGGGTCTTTCTCGATCACCCGCAGGTGACGCGCGCCCTCGGCCAGCAGGCCCCGGGTCAGCCCGCCCGGGCCGGGGCCAACCTCCAGCACATCGCAAGCGCTCAGGTCGCCCGCCATCCGCGCGATCTTGGCCGTCAGGTTCAGATCCAGCAGAAAATTCTGCCCCAACTGTCGCTTGGCCACCAGATCATGATCGCGGATCACGTCGCGCAGCGGGGGGAGCCCGTCAATCGTTGCCACGCCCGTATTCCTCCTGCTTACTGCACCCCGTGCCGTGCCCGGGCCATCTGCCACGCCATCCGCGCGGCTGCAACCGTGCTGTCGGGCAGGGCGAGGCCCTTTCCGGCGATGTCAAAGGCGGTGCCATGGTCGGGCGAGGTGCGCACGAAGGGCAGGCCCAGCGTCACATTCACCCCGTTGTCGAAATCCAGCGTCTTGATCGGGATCAGCGCCTGATCGTGATAGGCGCAGATGGCCGCGTCATAGCCGGCGCGGGCGCGGGCGTGGAACATGGTGTCGGCGGGCAGGGGGCCGGCGATCTGCATCCCCTCGGCCCGCAGGCGCGCCAGCAGCGGCGCAATCATCTGCCCCTCTTCATGGCCCATGGCCCCGCCCTCGCCGGCATGGGGGTTCAGCCCCGCCACCGCCAGCCGGGGCACGGCAATGCCAAAGAGGTCGCGCAGGCCTTGATGGGTCAGGCGAATGGCCGCCTCCAGCACCTCTGGCGTCAGGGCGGCGGGCACGTCCGAAAGGGGGGTGGGGATCGGCGCCGGCCCCACCC
>CALLZQ010000719.1 GCA_937858255.1 uncultured Tabrizicola sp. | reverse complement strand
AGGTGTTGGCCCGCCCCCGTACCCCGTCGGTGCCAAACAGCTTGCGCGTCATAGTGGTTTTCCCTGTGTTGCGGCCTGCCAGAGCGACAGGGCCTGCCGCGTTTCGGAAACGTCATGGACCCGGATCATCTGCACCCCCTGCGCAACACCGGCAAGGGCAACGGCAAGCGAGCCGGGCATCCGCCGCCGCGCCTCTTCGGCGCCAGAAAGCGTGCCGATAAACCGCTTGCGGCTGGCGCCCAGCAGCACCGGCAGTCCAAGGCCATGGAACAGCGACAGCCGCGCCAGCAGCGCAAGGTTATGCTCCAGCGTCTTGCCAAAGCCGATGCCCGGGTCGATGGCGATCCGGTTGCGGGCGATGCCCGCCGCCTCGGCCTCGGCCACCCGGGCGGTCAGCGCGTCATAGACATCCAGCAGCACATCGCCATAGCGCGGGTCGTTCTGCATGGTCTGCGGCGTCTCGATCGAGTGCATCAGGATGACCGGCGCACCGCTTTCGGCCACGCCCCCGGCCATCGCCGGATCAAAGCGCAGCGCCGTGACATCATTGACGATGCCCGCCCCTGCGGCCAGTGCCGCGCGCGCAACGCCTGCCTTGCGGGTGTCGATTGACACCGGCGGGCGAATGCCAGCCGCGCGCATGGCAGCGATCACCGGGGCGGTTCGGGCGATCTCTTCTTCGGCGGGCACTTCGGCCGCGCCGGGCCGCGTGCTTTCCCCCCCGATGTCGAGGATATCGGCCGCCGAGGCCATATCGCGCGCGGCCATCATCGCCGCCTCGGGCCGCAGGAACAGCCCGCCATCGGAAAAGCTGTCGGGGGTGACGTTGAGGATCCCCATGATCCGGGGCGCATCCATTGCCAGACCGGCAAAATCTGCGCGCGGGGCCGTCAGCGGCGCCATAATGTCTGGCGCGATGTCATGCACCGGAACAACCCGAGGCGGGGCATCGCGGCGCAGAATCTCGACATGGGAAAAGCGGCACCATCCGCCCGCCAGAGGCAGTGCGCCGGGCGGAGCGGCCAGATCGGTGATCGGGATAGGGCGGATATAGTCCATGACCCCGGATTAGGCCCCAAGCCTTGGGTTTGGCAAGAGCCGCATCAGGCGCGCGAGCCGGGAACGCGGCTTCCTGCCGGGACTGAAACAGTTCCGTGAACAACGATCTCGCGCGCGGCCATCTCTTCGGCCAGCCAGAGGGCGAGGGCCACCGGGTCAGCCGACTTTGGCCCGTCGACCGCATCCATCACCATTTTCGACGGCGCCCAGACCACCGAGCCGCCCCGCTTGATCGCCCAATCAATCTCGGTCCGGGTGGCGACCACCACACAGCGGGCGTCGCGCGCCGCCAGCGACCAGGCGTTCTGCTCGATGGCCAAGAGGTCGATCCGTCGTTGCGTCGGTCTGTGCCCGGTCGCCGCGCGCGGAAAATCCGGCAGACCCACCGCAAAGATCACCGGCACGCCCGGTGCCAGCAGCGCATCAATCCGCACGGCCAGATCGGGCGCCACGATCGCTGCGTTATCCAGATAGACGACACGCGGATGCACCGCCGCTTCTTGCCCATCATGCCCGACCACGCGCAGCGCCGCCTCGGCGCGGCTGCGGACGATCTCGACCCCCAGCTTGTAAGGGCCCACATCCAGCTTTTCGATCCGCCCAAAGGCGCGCATCGCCTGGGGCTCGGCCCGAACGCCCGCG
>CALLZQ010000718.1 GCA_937858255.1 uncultured Tabrizicola sp. | reverse complement strand
ACGATCGGGTTCTGGCGCTGCTGCGCGACCATATCGACAGAGTTTGCATACATCAGACGATAATGCTGCTCGACCTTCATAGGGTATTCGGCGGGCATAGACCCCTCCTGAAAACTGACGTTGATGTGAGTTTTCGGCCGGGTTGCCCGATCGCCCGAAGCGCGGACCCATCCTTGACGGTGCGCCCGTCCACAGCGGCGGCTGATGTTCCCGCAGTCAGACGGACCTTCGCAAACGCTCCGGTTGCCCGTCGATTTCAGAAAAGGCACAAAGCAGTTTGCGGGTCAAGGGGAAGCGAACACAAATTAGGCCCCAGCACTACGAATGCGGGGTCGATTTTTTGCTTGACAAGGGTTTCAGGCAGCCGCGTCAACCGCCCGCCACGATGCGCGCCAGACGCTCGCGCTCTGCCTGCGCAACCGCAATGGCCTGACGGTTGCCTGACATGTTTGCCTCCCACAGCTTTCCGCCCGGCTGCGCCATGGCGTTCATCTGGGCCTGCGCCTCGGCCGGGGTGATGCCCAGCGAGCCGCCCTTGCCGATCTGCACGGCGGTATCCTCGCCCATCGCGGCACCGATCGCCTGAAACAGGCGCATGGTCGCGGCATCGCCGACCTTCTCTTTCATAACCGACATCAGGCCGGCCATCGCATCAGGCGACAGCCCGGCCTCCTGGGCAAAGTGCTGGGCAGCCTGTTTGGCCTGCGTAATGCGGGCGGCGGTCTGCTGGCCCCAGTCCTTTTGCAACTCTGCCATCATCTCGGCCGAGGCTTTCTGCATCTCGGCCTCGATCTGTTCATTCGTGCCTTTCATGTAATCGGCCATCATGCCGACATAGCCTTTGTGAATATCCGCCGGCACGCCCATCTGGTGGGCGAACGCCTGCGCGCGAGCGTCCAGATCGTCATTCCAGGGCATGTCTTTGGGCCAGTCGGCGGGCTTGTCCACCTTGTAGCCCGCGACATCCTCGGGAATGCCAAAGACCTTGGCATTCGCCTTCATCCAGTCGGAAATGGTCTGATCCTTGCCCGGGCCGCGCAGGGCATTCTTGTCGCCGATCAGCTGCTCGGCCCCGCGATAATACCGGGTCAGCTTGGCGGCGGCCTCGCGCGGGTCATCAATGCCGGTCAGCCCCTTGCTTTCCAGAAAGCGCAGCTCGTCCGGGGTCAGGTGATCGCCCTCGAACCATTTGCCGGCGGGCTTGCCATCGGCGAGGGGCGGGTCGCCGGCAGCGGCGGGTGGGGCGGCATTGCCAGCGGGCGGGGCGGCATTGCCGGGGGGCGGGTCGCCGGCAGCGCCGGCATCTGCCCCCTCGGGCGCCCAGATCGGCATGGGCAGGGCCAGCAGTCGGAACAGATCACGCATCTTTGCTCTCCATCAGGTCGTTCAGCTCGTTGATTGTCAGCGACATCATTGCCGCCAGTTGCAGGGCCAGATCGCGGCGCCCGGCCTCATAGGCCAGACGCACGGTATCGATGGGCAGCACCTCTCCTGC
>CALLZQ010000717.1 GCA_937858255.1 uncultured Tabrizicola sp. | reverse complement strand
GACGATGCCTCCGTAGCGACATTTCTCGACGAACAGCCCGAGCTCGGCCTCGACCCCCGCCACCTGCCCGCCGGCCAGATCGAGGCCCCTTGCCGCACAGCCCTCATGGATCGTCACGCCCGCTGCCGCGGCCAGCCGCGCCAGCATCGGCACCGCGACCCAAGGTTCGGCCCGCGCATCCGAGGGGGTGAACATCCCGCCTTTCCACTGTGCCGAGGTGCCCAAGAGCGCCTCCAGCTCACACCGCGCCATCAGCCGGGTCTCCAGCCCATGCGCGCGGGCGATGGTCAGCCAGCGTTCGTGGCCCTCAAGATCGCGGTCGGTTTCCGCCAGATACAGCACCCCGGTCTGGCGAAAGCCGAGCCCCTCGCCCAGCCGCGCCGACAGCCCCTGCCACAGCCGCATCGCCTCGATCATGATCGGCAATTCCGCCGGATCGCGCCCCTGCTGACGCACCCAGCCCCAGTTGCGGCTGGATTGTTCTGCGGCGATGCGGCCCTTTTCCAGCAGCACCACCCGCTCGCCCGCCTCGGCCAGATGAAGCGCCGTCATCACCCCGATCACGCCACCGCCAATCACCACCACATCGGCGGCCTCGGGCAAGGGACCGGCGAATTCCGGCGGCTGGGCGAGCGTGAAGGGAAACTGCATGGGCGGCCCCTATGTCGAAAGTTCGTCCAGAAGCGATTGCATGAACCCTTGGCCCGCGCGGAATTCCGAGACCTCCAGATATTCATCAGCCTGATGCGCCTGGGCGATATCGCCGGGGCCGCAAACCACGGCCGAATAGCCGGCGGTCTGAAAATGCCCGGCCTCGGTGCCATAGCTGACGACATGGGTCGCATTGTCGCCGGTCAGGCGGCGCACCAGCGTCTCGGCCGCGCCCATGGTCTCGGGCACCAGCGGCGGCACATCGAAGAATTGCGTCAGGGTGATCCCGGCCTCGGGCCGCACCATCTGCATCGCGCGGCGCAGGCGGTCAACCTCGGCCTCCCAACGGCCATACCAGTCTTGCGGCGCCTCGCCCGGCACGATGCGGAATTCCATGACGAATTCGCAATCCGCCGCCGTGATGTTATGCGCCGTGCCGCCGCGGATCATCCCCGAATGCAAGGTAGTGAAGGGCGGGCGGAACAGCGCCGCCATGGCCGAGACCGGGCGCGCCTGCACCTCGGTATTGCGGTCATTGATCCAGCCGATCAGCCGGGCGGCCTCCATGATGGCGCTGACCCCCTCGGGCAAGAGCGAGGAATGCACCTCATAGCCCTTGACCTGCACCCGGTAGCCCGCGCCGCCCTTGTGGCCGTTGACGCATTTCATCCGGCTGGGTTCGCCGATAATCGCCAGCTCGGCCTGCGGCAGCACCGCCTGCATTGCCGCGATCAGGGGCGGCGCACCGGTACAGCCCACCTCTTCGTCATAGGAAAGCGCCAGTTGCAGCGGTCGGGTCAGGCCACGGTAATGCCCCTCGACCAAGGCCCAGATCGCCAGCGCGTCAAAGCCCTTCATGTCACAGGTGCCGCGCCCATAGAGCCGCCCGTCGCGTTCCACGACCGTCCAGGGATCGCTCGACCAGTCCTGCCCCTCGACCGGGACCACATCGGAATGACCCGACAGCACCACGCCACCCGGCACGCGCGGCCCCACATGCGCAAACAGCGCAGACTTGGTCCTGTCAGGCGACCAATGGCGATGGCATTCGATGCCATGGCCCGCCAGATATTCCTCGACCCAGTCGATCAGCGGCAGGTTCGAGTCGCGGCTGACGGTGGGAAAACCCACGAGGCGGTCGAGGATGTCGCGGGCAGTCAGCCGCATCGGCACGGGATCAGGCATCACGGACTCCGTCTGGGTGAGCGCCCCGGCAAGGCCAGCGCACATGGCGCCAAGGTGCGCCGGGAAATCGGGCAAGGTCAAGCCACCCGGCCCTGACGTCGGGTCATCCGCAATTCGCTGCTTGCGGGCTGCGAAAAAATCTCTAACACTTGGTCAAATAACCGGGCTGGCGCCGGCCATGACACCGGAAAATAAAAGAATAACAATGCACTGGGGAGTGTCATATGGCCG
>CALLZQ010000716.1 GCA_937858255.1 uncultured Tabrizicola sp. | reverse complement strand
CCGCCATCGTCAAACCACGCGATCGGCCGCAGATAGCCGTCGCGCAGGCCCGAGCGGGCAATCACCTGCCCCGCCGCCGCACAAAGCGCCGGCGTATCAAAGGGCAGGGTCAGCCCGATGGCCCGCCCCGACGCGATCAGGCGCTGCATATGCTGATCAAGGAGCAGCGGTTTGCCGCCGTAAAACCGGATCCCCTCAAACACGCCGGTGCCATAATGCAATCCATGCGACATCAGGGGCACAACAGCCTGCCCCGGCGCGACAAGCGCGCCGTCCAGCCAGACATCATGTGTCCAGCGCGCCGAAATCACGGTCTGGACTGTCATGCCTCATCCTCGATGATACGGGTTTCCAGCAGACAGGCCTCGGCAATGATCCGGTCATAAAGCTCGGTCATGAATTCGGGCCGCAACCCATGGGCGGCCCCCATCTGGGCACAGCGGGCCTTGACCGCCTCGACCCGGGCCGGCTGCATCATGGCAATACCATGGGCCTTTTTCAGATGCCCCACCTCCATGCAAATCCGCAGCCTTTTGCCAAGGGCATCGGTAATATGCTCATCAAGGCGGTTGATCTCTTCGCGGTAGCGTTCCAACTGATCAGCGCAATCCATCATTTTCCTCTTTGTCCTGAAGGCCCGCGACCAGCGCCGCCGCGCAATCGGTCAGGGCTGCCTCGCCATAACCGCCCTCTTGAACCATCAGCAGCGGCAGCGACATGGCGCCCAGCCGCCGCCCGATGGCGCGAAAAATATCGGGGGGCAGTGTCCAGCCACCATGCGGATCGCCGGCAACGATGTCATAGCCAATAGAGACGATCAGACAGTCCGCGCCCTGCCCGGCCAGCCTGCTCAAGGCATGGTCAAGCGTCGCCAGATAACGCTCGGCCCCGACATCGCCGCCAAGGCCGAACATCCACTGATGCCCCGCCTGCGCCCTCAGTTCGGGACAATAGGGATAGGCTTCGGCGGTTGAGCGATGGATCGAGGCAAAGCCAATCTCTGCTGTACCGGCCAGACAATCCATCGTCCCGTCGCCGGCATGATAATCCAGATCCAGAACCGCCGGGCGCCGGTGATGTACCGCCTGTAGATGCCGGGCAGCGACAGCCGCATTGTTGATAAAGCAATAGGCGCCAAAGAAATCCCGCCCGGCATGGTGCCCCGGCGGGCGCACCAGCG
>CALLZQ010000715.1 GCA_937858255.1 uncultured Tabrizicola sp. | reverse complement strand
CAAAATCCCGGTTGGCCGCCCGCCTGTGACATGGCTGATGGGGACAAGAGGCCCGACCCCCCCCGCAACCCGCTGATCCTTGAAATGGAGGATGAGGTGGACCCCAGCCTTGCCCCGCCGGTCATGGACCCGGAACCGCAGGGGCGCGCGATGCAACTGGCCGCACGGGCGGCCCGGCCCCGCTCTGCGCTGACGCGGGCGGCGCTCTGGGCCTTTTCTGCCTTTTTCAGCTTTGCGCTGTCGGTGGCGGCCTGGGATTTTGTCACCGGCCTTTTTGCCCGTAACGCCCTGCTGGGCTGGCTGGCCTTTGCCCTCTTGGGCGCGGCGGTTCTGGCGGCCCTGGCGCTTGCTCTGCGCGATTGGTCGGCCTATGCGCGGCTGATGCGGCTGGACACCTTGCGAGAGGCAGCCATCGCGGCCCGCGCCGCCGCCGATCTGAAACAGGCGCGTCACCTGACGACGGCATTGCGGCGGCTCTATACCGGGCGGGCCGAGGCGGCCTGGGGCCTGAGCCGCTATGATGAGCGGCAGGCCGAGGTATTGGATGCCGATGCGCTCCTATCACTGGCCGAAACCGAGATTCTGGCGCCGCTGGACCGGCTGGCCCGGGCCGAGGTCGAGCAATCGGCCCGGCAGGTGGCAACCGTTACCGCGCTGGTGCCGCTGGCACTGGCCGATGTGGCGACGGCGCTTTTCGCCAATCTGCGGATGATCCGGCGCATTGCCGAGATCTACGGCGGGCGCTCGGGCGCACTCGGGTCATGGGGTCTGTTGCGGCGGGTGTTTTCGCATCTGGTGGCAACTGGCGCCTTGGCGCTGACTGACGACCTGATCGGTTCAGTCGCAGGCGGTGGGGTTCTGTCCAAAGTCTCGCGCCGGTTCGGCGAGGGGGTGGTGAACGGCGCGCTGACCGCGCGTGTCGGGCTGGCCGCCATCGACCTCTGCCGCCCGCTGCCCTTTGTGGCCGAGGAACGCCCCTCGACCTCGGGCACGGTCAGCCGGGCCCTTGCGGGCATCCTGCCCCGGCGCGAGTGACCTGCCCTACATCGCCGCTGCGAGACGGCGCATCATTGCCACATCCTCGGCCAGCCGCCCGACCTCTCGGAACCGGCGGTCGGCGGCATTTACCCCCCGCACCGTGCCGCGCCGCCGGTCGGTATGGATGTACTGGCCATAGATG
>CALLZQ010000714.1 GCA_937858255.1 uncultured Tabrizicola sp. | reverse complement strand
GCCGGTCCCGTCTGAGAGGAGCCAATCATGGTACAGCGCCTACACCTTGTCTTCGGGGGCGAGCTGGTCGACCCATCAAAAACTGCGTTCAAAGATGTGAATAACATCCATATCGTCGGCATGTTTCCAGATTATGATTCCGCCTATAAGGCCTGGAAAGCCGAGGCACAGCGCACGGTTGATAACGCGCATATGCGCTATTTCATTGCCCATATTCACCGGCTGCGCGATGAAGAGCAGTCTGGCTCGCCCACCGGAGAACTGGGCGCATAATCGGGGGCGCGATGGTCCATTCGCTTGGCCTGACACTTTACAACCTCCGGCCCCGACAGGGGGCCGTACGGGGTGCCGAGCGGGCACCGCGCCCCGATGGGCTGCTGATCTGGCTGCATGCGGCCACGCCTGAGTCTCTGCCCGGGCTGAGCGAACTTGGCCGACGCCTGCGCGAAGAAGATGGGGTTGCGCTGCTGATCACGTCGGATCAGCCGTTATCGCCGCGCAATGGTGCCCTTTACGATCTTGCACCAGAGGATTCGTTGGTTGCCGTTCGGGGGTTTCTTGATCACTGGCGCCCGGCGATCGGCATCTTTTCCGATGGCGAGTTGCGTCCCGCCCTGATGCATGAGGCCGCCGAGCGCGCGATTCCGCTGATGCTGGCCGATGCGCGCACGCCTTATCTGCTGGCCGGTCGCGAAGGATGGTATCCCGGCCTGATGCGGTCATCGCTTCAGGCTTTCCAGCGCATCCTTGCGCTTGATGACCCGGCGGCGCGGGCCTTTCGCCGCGCAGGGGCCGAGAGTGCGGCGGTGCAAATCACCGGGCGGCTTGAAGAGGATAGCGCGGTGCTGCCTTGTCTTGAGGCTGAGCGTGCGGCACTAGCCCGGGTTCTGGCGACGCGACCGGTCCGGCTGGCCGCCGGTTTGCCCGAGGCCGAAGAGTCTGCGGTGATCGCGGCACATCGGGCGACCTTGGGCCTTGCGCATCGTCTGCTCTTGATCATCGCACCGCAGGATGCCGAGCGCTCCTCTGCTCTGGCGCAGCGGCTGTCAGACGAAGAGGGCTGGGTCGTCGCGCAGCGTGCCGAAGACGAAGAGCCAGAGCCGGATGTCGAGGTTTTCATCGCCGATGGCATGGCCGAGCTTGGTCTGTGGTATCGGCTGGCGCCGATTACCTTTCTGGGGGGGAGTCTTGCGGGCAAGGGCTGCTTGCGCAGCCCGATGGAGCCTGCGGCACTGGGTTCGGCGATCCTTTACGGCCCACGTCCGGGTGATTTCGGGGCCAGTTTTGGCCGGCTTGGCGCGGCGCGCGCCGCGCGCGCGGTCGGCAATGCGCGCGATCTGGCAGAGGCGCTTGCCGATCTGATGGCAGCGGACAAGGTGGCGCGTCTGGCCCAGGCGGCTTGGGGGGTGGCGTCAGACGGGGCCGAGGTGACAGAGCTTGCCCTGCGCAGCATCCGTGATCTGTTGCAGGGCCGCCGGCGATGAGGCCGCCGCGTTTCTGGCAAAACCCGCCTGACCGGCCAGGATTCTGGCCGCGTTTGCTTGCGCCTTTGGGCTGGGTCTATGCCTGCGCGACCGCCGCGCGTGTCAGGCGCCGGGGGTATCGCGCCAAGGTGCCGGTGATCTGTGTTGGCAACCTCAATGCCGGGGGGACGGGCAAGACGCCGACCACCATTTATCTGGTCGAGCGGCTGATGGCACGCGGTGCAGCCTGTCATGTCGTGTCGCGTGGCTATGGCGGATCGGCCGAGGGCCCGTTGCGGGTTGACCCCTTGCGGCATGGTGCCCGAGAGGTGGGGGACGAGCCTTTGCTGCTTGCCGCATTCGCGCCGACATGGGTTGCCAAGGATCGTGCGGCCGGGGTGCGTGCGGCCGAGGCAGCCGGGGCAGGGATCATCCTGATGGATGACGGCTTTCAGAACCCGGCCGTGGATAAGGATCTGTCGCTGATCGTGGTCGATGCCGAAAAAGGCTTTGGCAATGGTCGCTGCCTGCCCGCCGGGCCGCTGCGTGAGCCGGTGCGCGCCGGCCTGAAACGGGCGGATATGCTGCTCTCGATCGGCGATCCGGCGGCACAGGCGGCGTTTCGGTCTGTTTGGGGTGGCGCGCTATCCGTGCCGCATCTGTCGGGGCGACTAGAGCCCTTGCAGATGGGCATGGATTGGGCTGGCCAAAGGGTTCTGGCCTTTGCCGGCATCGGCCACCCCGAAAAATTTTTTGCGACCCTGCGCGATCAGGGCGCCGAATTGGCGCGCGCTGTTGCGTTGGATGACCATCAGCCGATTTCGGAACTGTTGCTGACCCGGCTGGAAAATGAGGCCAAGTTGCTTGGCGCCCAGCTTGTCACCACCGAAAAGGATCAGGTGCGACTGCCAGAGGCGCATCGTCATCGGGTGCTGGCACTGGTGGTGCGCCTGCGTCTGGACGACCCCGCGCCGCTGGATGCAGCGATAGAGGCGCTGCTGGCGCCCGGCTGATCAGTCGTCCAGATCGTGCTGATGTTCACCCAGTTTCGGGGCGGGTCGCGCCAATGCGAGATCGGCGCCCGAGAACCGGAAAGGTGAGCGCACGCCGGGCAGGCCGTCAGGAGAGATTTGCATGCCACGTGCGACAATCTGCGGGTCGTCAAAAACCTCGGCCAGATCGTTGATCGGGCCTGCCGGAACGCCCTGCTCCTCGCAGGCGGCCAAGAGGTCTGCCTTGCTCCATAGCCGCGTCGCGGCGGTGATCCGCCGGGTCATCTCGGCCCGGTTCGTCACGCGGTCGGCATTGGTCAGAAACTCGGGCGCTTCGGCCATCTCGGCCAGACCAAGGATCGCACAAAGTTTACGATATTGACCATCGTTGCCGGTGGCGAGGATCAGCCAGCCATCGGCACAGTCAAACACGGCATAGGGCGCAAGGTTCGGATGGGCATTGCCCATCTTGCGCGGTGCCGTTCCGGTGGCGAGGTAGTTCATCGCCTGATTGGCCATGATACTGGCCGCGACATCCATCAGGGCCATGTCGATCTGCTGGCCCAGCCCGGTAGCATGGCGCTGATGCAAGGCGGCAAGGATCGCCGTCGCGGCATAGATGCCGGTAAAGACATCGGTGACAGCGACGCCTACCTTTTGCGGCTGGCCACCCGGCCCGCCGGTGACGCTCATCAGCCCGGCCATGCCCTGAATGATGAAATCATAGCCCGCACGGTGGGCATAGGGGCCGTCCTGGCCAAATCCGGTGATCGAACAGTAGATCAGGCGCGGGTTTACCGCCCGGAGACTGTCATAGTCGAGGCCGTATTTGGCCAGCCCGCCAACCTTGAAATTCTCGATCACCACATCGGCATCCGAGATCAGGCGCCGGACCAATTCCTGCCCCTCGGGCGTGCGGAAATCACAGGTGACGGATCGCTTGCCGCGATTGGTCGCGTGAAAGTAAGCCGCCGAGCGGTCGCCCTCCCGCTCGATAAAGGGGGGGCCCCAGCGGCGGGTATCATCGCCTTCGGGGGCCTCGACCTTCAGCACATCTGCGCCAAGATCGGCCAGCGTCTGCCCGGCCCATGGCCCGGCAAGAATCCGAGCCAGTTCGACAACTTTCACTCCGGCCAGCGGAGCAGAGGTGTTCGGGGCCGCAGCAGGAAAGCCGGTCATTTACTTGGCAAGTTCCGCATCAATCAGGGTTTTCAGTTCGTCATAGGACATGTTCGAATGAACGGTGCCGTTCAGCACCAGCGTCGGTGTGCCCTTGATATCGAACTCTTTCATGTTCGCATCATAGTGATCGACCATCGCCTGTGCCATCGTCCCATCCTTGAGGCAGGCATCCAGCGTTGCGTCATCCATGCCGGCGGTCTTGCCGATCTTCTTGAGGTTGCCGACAACCACATTGGCATCATCCGAGGCCGCCCATTCCTGTTGGGTGGAATAGAGGATGTCCTGAATGCCGAAATAGCGCATGTCACCGCCGCAGCGCGCGACCATCGCGGCCCAGAGGCCGTAGCGGTCAAAATAGACCTCGCGGTAGACAAACTTTACCTTACCAGTGTCGATGTAGTCCTTTTTCAGATCCTTGAACACCGCGGCGTGGAAATTCGCGCAATGCGGGCAGGTATATGAAGCATATTCCATCAGCGTGACCGGGGCATCCTCTTGCCCCAAGGTCATGTCCTTGATCTCAATGGCCGCTGCCTCGGCATTGGTCGAGGTTGTGGTTTCGGCATTCGCGGCTGCGATCGGTGTCAGGGGCAGGGCGGCATCCTGTTGGCCCAACGACCACAGACCGACACCGGCGATTGCGACAAAGCCCAGTACGGCCAGCGAGATTTTCGGGGAAACTGTCATTCGTCTTCCTTCGCTTTGCGACGGTTTAAGATGTTTTGGGCAAGGGTTTCAAGCGCCGCCCGCAGGCCGGGGTCTTGAATCGGCGCGGCAGTCTGCGCCGCCTGCGAGGCAATCGCAGGGTCAATGGCGGGTGCCACCTTGGGCGCGGGGCGAAACTCGGCCTGCCCCTCGGCAAAACCGACGGGCGCTGTCTGGGTCACATGAATCCGGGCGATGGCGTTATAGCCGTAAACCGCGTTCACCTTTTCGCGGATGCGGGCCTTTTGCATTTCGACCATCGGGCCGTTTGCCCCAGTCGTCAGCAACGTCAGGGTGGCGCCCAACCCTTCACGCCCATAGCCGACCTTGACCGGGCGGGTACAGGCGGCCAGATCCTCGCCCACCACTTCGGGCCAATGGGTCAGCAAACGGGCGACCGCAAAGCCACGCGACTCGCCCGCCCGGCGCACCGGGTCTTTCATCAGCCCGAATGCCGCTTCAAACCCGCGCATGCGACGGTCGGCAGAGGGGGGAGGGGCAGGAGAGCGGGCCATCTGGTCCTCAGTTACTTTGTCGCTATTTTAACCGCGAGACGCCGCTGTGCCAGTGCTTTGGCAACGCCGCAACGGGAAAGGATATAAAGATTGCGTGACGCCGCGCGAGCTGAGGCCTTGCTGGCCTGGTATGACCGGCATGCCCGGTCGATGCCTTGGCGTGTGCCGCCTGCGGCGCGGGCGCAGGGCGTGCAGCCCGACCCCTATCGCGTCTGGCTGTCCGAGGTCATGCTGCAGCAAACCACGGTTGCGACGGTGCGCGGCTATTACGAACGGTTTCTGGGCCGCTGGCCAAGGGTAGCCGATCTGGCGGCGGCCGAGGATTCCGAGGTGATGGCCGAATGGGCCGGTCTGGGCTATTACGCCCGGGCGCGCAACCTGCTTAAATGCGCCCGCGCGGTGGTGCGCGATCATGCGGGGCAGTTTCCCACCTCGCGCGAAGGGCTGTTGGCGTTGCCCGGTATCGGCCCCTATACGGCCAGTGCCGTTGCCGCCATCGCCTATGATGAGCCGGCAACGGTCGTGGATGGAAATGTCGAAAGGGTCATGGCACGTCTTTTCGCGGTCGAGGCCCCGATGCCCGCGGTCAAACCCGAACTTGTACGCCTTGCCGAGGGGCTGACGCCGCGATACCGGCCCGGTGATTATGCGCAGGCGGTAATGGATCTTGGCGCGACGATCTGCACCCCGCGCAGCCCCGCCTGCGGCATCTGCCCCTGGCACGAAGGCTGCCTTGCCCGCATGCAGGGCATTGCAGCGGCATTGCCCCGCCGGGCGCCCAAATCGGCCAAGCCATTGCGGCGGGGGCAGATCTGGATTGCCTGCCGGGGCAACGCCCTTATCCTTGAACGCAGGCCCGAGCGCGGTTTGCTGGGGGGGATGTGGGGCTTTCCCGGTGATGGCTGGGACGGCGCCGGCGGGACGGCACCCGCGGTCGCCGAGTGGCAGGTACTGGGCGAGGTTCGCCACACATTTACCCATTTTGACCTGTACCTCTCGGTGGCGATTGCCCGGCTGGAACCGGGTCAGCCGTTCTCGCGCGGGTCCGAGGTGCCACTGCGCGATTTTCGCGCCGGCGACCTGCCTACGGTGATGCGCAAAGCCTGGGCCCTTGCGTCACAGGGCCTGCTGGCAGATTGATATCTGTGGCCGCCGCAGCCTAGACTGGGCTGGCAGAGACGAGAGAAAACCATGACCACCATTCCGGCCGAAAAGGTTCGCCAGCTCACAAGTGCCCTGCCGTTCTGGCTGTCGCTGCTGATGCTGCCCATTGCCCTGACCGGGGCCACGGTGGGCGGATGGACTGTTCTGCTGTTGCCGGTGTTTTCCTGGGGGATGTTCTCGCTGCTTGATGCGGTGGCCGGGCTGAACAGTGACAATGCCGATCTGGAAACCCGGGACGAGGATCTGATCTGGTACAAGTTCGTGACCCTGATCTGGACACCTCTGCAATTCGTCTTGCTGTTCGGGCTGCTCTGGTATGTCCCGCGCGCCGGGCATCTGGGCATTGCCGAAAAGATCGGCCTGTTCTTTGGCATGGGTGTGATCTCGGGCACGGTCGGGATCAACTACAGCCACGAACTGATGCATCAAAAGGACCGGCTGGAAAGGTGGATGGGCGATATCCTGTTGTCCATGGTGATGTATTCGCATTTCCGCAGCGAACATCTGCGTGTCCACCACCCTTGGGTCGCCACACCCCGCGACCCCGTCACGGCGCGGTATAATGAGGGGTTCCACCGCTTTTTCCCGCGCGTCCTGATCGGCTGCTATGCCTCGTCATGGAAGGCCGAGGCGGCGATGCTGGCGCGGCGCGGTTTGCCGGCGTGGCATTGGTCGAACCCGTTCTGGCGCTATTGGGGCTTGCAGGCGCTGATGCTGAGCCTGGCTTTGATACTGGGAGGGGCCGAAGGGCTGGCACTGTTCCTGTGGCAGGCTTTCATCGCCATCTGGCAACTGGAGCTTGTCAACTATATCGAGCATTACGGGCTGACCCGTCGTCATCTGGGCGAAGGCAAGTATGAACATGTCTTGCCGCGGCACTCTTGGAATGCCGATCATCGCGCCTCGAACTGGCTGCTGATCAATCTGCAACGCCACTCTGACCATCACTACAAGCCGGACCGGCGGTTTCCGCTGTTACAGACCTATGGCGAGGATCAGGCGCCGCAACTGCCCTATGGCTATCCCGCGATGACGACCATGGCGCTGATCCCGCCGCTGTGGCGTCGGGTGATGAACCCAAGAGTGCGGGCGTGGCGCAAAGCGTTTTACCCCGATATCGAGGATTGGAAGCCCTATAACAAGGCGCTGAATCCGCTGCCCCGGGGAAGCTGACTGCCCTCAGGCGCGCAGACGGCCCGCCGCATGGCCGGTGATACGGGCCGTCACGATATTGCCCTCGGGCTGATCCCTGTCGAAATCGACCTCAGTGAATTGCTCGGTTCGCCCCATGCGTGGCGATTCCATCAGAATGCGATGAGTTTGCCCCTGCTGGGCTGCAAGATGGCGGGTCAGCGCTGCATCGCCCTCGGCGCGCAGCCGCGCCGCCCGCGCCTTGATCTCTGGCCCTTTGATCTGCGGCATGCGGGCGGCGGGTGTCCCCTTGCGGGGGCTAAAGGGAAAGACATGCAGGAAGGTCAGGTCACAATCGCGCACCAGCCGCAGGCTGTTTTCGAACATCGATTCGGTTTCGGTCGGAAATCCGGCGATGATATCGGCGCCAAAGATCATTTCAGGGCGCAGCCGCCGCGCCTCTTCGCAGAACCGGATGGCATCGTCGCGCAGATGGCGCCGCTTCATCCGTTTCAGGATCATGTCATCCCCGGCCTGAAGCGACAGATGCAAATGCGGCATGAGACGCGGTTCAGTCGCGATCGCCTGCATCAGATTCTCATCCGCCTCGATCGAATCGATGGAAGAGATACGCAGGCGCGGCAGATCGGGCACCAACCGCAGGATCCGCATCACCAGATCGCCAAGGCGCGGTGTCGCCGGCAAATCGGCACCCCAAGAGGTGAGGTCAACCCCGGTCAGCACAACCTCATTGAAGCCCTTGTCTACCAGCCGCTTGATCTGTTCGACCACCACCCCGGCAGGCACCGAGCGGGAATTGCCACGGCCAAAGGGGATGATGCAAAAGGTGCAGCGATGGTCACAGCCGTTCTGAACCTGCACATAGGCGCGATGTCGGCCAAAACCGTCAATCAGATGACCAGCGGTTTCCCGCACGCTCATGATGTCGTCGACCAGCACCTTTTCGGTCTCACCCAGAAAATCTGCCGGCGCGCGCAGCGTGGCCCAGGTTTCGGGCTGCATCTTTTCATGATTGCCGATGACCCGCGTCACTTCGGGCATTGCCGCAAAGGTTTCGGGTTCGGTCTGTGCCGCGCAGCCGGTCACGATGACCGGGGCGCCCGGGTTTTCGCGTGCCAATCGGCGGATTTCCTGCTTGGCCTTGCGTACCGCCTCTGCCGTCACGGCGCAAGTGTTGACCACGACCGCCCCCTCCAGCCCGGCGGCAGAGGCCAGTTCCTTCATCGCCTCGGTTTCATAGGCGTTGAGACGGCAGCCAAGGGTCGAAAATACGGGCGCGGTCATGCGTGCTGCTTGAGAAAGGCGTCCGAGAGCCAGCCATCGAACACATGCGCCACCGGGCCTGTCATCCAGACCCCGTCCTCACGCCAGTCGATCTCCAGCGTGCCGCCATCAAGGTCCAGCGTGACCCGCCGACCCGTCAGGCCGCGCAGATGTGCCGCGACTGCTGTGGCACAGGCGCCCGAACCACAGGCAAGCGTGATCCCGGCACCGCGTTCCCAAACCCGCATCCGCAGACGATCTGGCCCCGTCACGCTGGCGAACTCGACATTGGTGCGCTGCGGAAACAGCGGATCATGTTCATACCCCGGGCCAAGGGCCGCAACATCGACCGTCTCGGCATCCGGGACAAAAATAACGCAATGCGGATTGCCCATGCCGACCGCGACCGGATCGCCAGCCAAGGGCAGATGCAGCAGATCCGTATCGCGGGCCAAGGGAATCGCCTGCCAGTCGAGTTGCGGCGCGCCCATGTTTACCGTCACGCGGCCATCCGCCCCGCGGCGGGCCGCAAGATCCCCGCGCGCCGTGATCAGACTCACGGCCTCTTGGCCCAACTGACGCATCATGTAGTCAGACACGCAGCGCGTGGCATTGCCACAGGCGCCTGCCCGGCTGCCATCGCTGTTCCAGAAATCGAGCGTGAAATCGGCCCCGTTTTCCCCATCGCGAATCTCGGCCAACTGGTCAAAGCCAACCCCGCGATTGCGGTCCCCCAAGGCCTTGGCCAACGCAGGTGTCATCACCGCCCCGCGCCCACGCGAGTCGATCACCACGAAGTCGTTGCCCGCGCCATGCATTTTCATGAAGGGCAGGCCGCTGGCTTGGTTGTTCCGGTCCATGGCCGGCATATACGCCCGCGCCATAACTTTTGCCAGAGGGAAGCATTTTTTGCCCTTGACCCCATGCGCGGCTGCCCGTAATCAGCCCCCCACGTTGTGGGCCCGTAGCTCAGTTGGTAGAGCAACTGACTTTTAATCAGTGGGTCACAGGTTCGAATC
>CALLZQ010000713.1 GCA_937858255.1 uncultured Tabrizicola sp. | reverse complement strand
GTCTGGTTGCGGCACTGGCGGGGTGGCGCTGGGCCGCACCTGCCGGCATGGGGGCGGGACTGGGACGCCGGGTGCCGGTGCCGGCGGTCGGGGGCTGGCGCCGCGGCGCGGATGCCCTGGCCATTGGCGGCGCGGCGCTGTTTCTGCTGACGCCGCTGCTGATGGTCGTGGTTCGCGGGCTGCCGGGGCTGGCCGATTTACCCCTGACGGTCTGGGCGGCCCTGGCCCGGTCGGTCGGGGTGGCGCTGCTGTCAACGGTCTTGACGATGGGCCTTGCGTTGACTCTGGCGTTGGCCTCTGCCGCGGCGGGGCAGGGGCGGCGCTCGGCGCTGATTGAGGTTGCGGCGCTTTTGCCGCTGGCAACTTCGGCCCTGGTCCTGGGGATTGGGCTGTTCATCCTGCTACAGCCGCTGGTCTTGCCGTCTTCGGTGGCCTTGCCGGTGACGCTGGCGGTCAATGCCCTGCTGACATTGCCCTTTGCCTATCGGCTGTTGGTGCCGCAGGCCCGGGCTTTGTTCGCTGATTACGGTCGTCTGTCTCAGGCGCTGGGGTTGCGGGGCTGGGCCTGGCTGCGGTGGCTGGCCTTGCCCCGACTGGCCCGCCCTTTGGGTTTTGGGGCCGGGCTTTCCGTTGCCTTTTCAATGGGGGATCTGGGGGTGATCGCGCTTTTTGCCGGTGATCGCACGGCGACCCTGCCACTGGTGGTACAACGGCTGATGAGTGCCTATCGCATAGATCAGGCGATGTCGGCGGCCCTGTTGCTGGTCATGATCAGTTTTGCCCTGTTCTGGGCTTTTGAGAGTTGGGGGAGGCGCCATGCTGCATCTTGACGGGATCCGGGTGGTGCAGCAGGACTTTGCCCTTGGCGCCGACTGGCAGGTGGCCGCTGGGTCAAGGGTGGCCGTGATCGGCCCTTCGGGATCGGGCAAATCGACGCTTTTGTCCGTGATCGCGGGTTTTATCCGCCCTGTGACCGGGCGCGTGATCTGGCAGGGCAGGGATCTGGCCGATGTGCCACCCGGAGAGCGCCCCCTCAGCATCCTGTTTCAGGATCAGAATCTGTTTCCCCATCTGACGGTGGCGCAGAATCTGGGCCTTGGGCTGCGGCCTGATCTGCGGTTGACCTCTGCCGATGTTGCGCGGGTGGAAGAGGCGCTGCGGCGTGTCGGGCTGGCGGGATATGGCGGCCGCAAACCCGGCCAGCTTTCCGGCGGGCAGATCGGGCGCGCGGCGCTTGCGCGGGCCTTGCTGCGGTCGCGGCCGCTGTTGTTGCTGGATGAGCCCTTTGCGGCGCTTGGTCCGGCACTCAAGGCCGAGATGCTCGATCTCGTCAAAGAGGTGGCGGCGGAATCGGCCGCGACGGTGCTGATGGTGACACATGATCCCAAGGATGCGCTGACCCTTGGGGGGCAGACGATTCTGGTCGCGGGCGGGGTTGCGCATCCCCCGGCAGAGACGGCGGCCCTTTTCGCCGATCCGCCGCCGGATCTGGCCGCTTATCGGGGGGCATGAAAAACCCCCGCCGAAGCGGGGTTTTCGATGTCATCACCGGATGGCTCAGGCGGTTTTCTTGCCCTTGACCCCTGCCCAGATCCGCTTGTTGGTCAGATACAGCAGCGTGGACAGCACGATCAGGAACAGCACGGCTTTGAAGCCGGCCTCCTTACGCGCCATCAGCTTGGGCTCAGCGGTCCACATCAGGAAGGCCGAAACGTCTTCGGCCATATGATGCACGGTGGACGGGTGGCCATCGGCATATGTGACCTGATCATCCGAGAGCGGCGGTGTCATGGCGATCCAGCCGCCGGGGAAGGGGGTATTTCCATAGAAGGGTGAACCTGCCTCTTCCTTCTCCTCCCCGGTGTAGACGGTCAGGACCGAGTAGATGTACTCGGGGCCGCCGATACCGCGGAAGAGTTGATTGATGCCCGACCCGTAGGGGCCGTGGAAGCCAGCACGTGCCTTCGCCATCAGCGACAGGTCAGGCGCGTTCGACAGACCCGATTCCGGGAAGTGATCGGTCGCTGCGCGCGAACGGTCCTCGCCGGTTTCCTTGTCGGTGATTTCCGACAGGCTGGCGGCATAGGCACGAACCTGATCTTCCGGCAGGGCAGGGCCGCCCTCATCCGAAAGGGTGCGGATCGGCACGAACTTCAACCCGTGGCAGGCCGAGCAGACCTCGGTATAGACCTGAAGGCCGCGCTGAAGCTGCATCTGGTCGAACTTGCCAAAGGGGCCTTCGAACGAAAAGGCGTGATCCTCGATATGGCCTTCCGACCCGGCGGCCAGCACCGCCCCGCCCGAGAGGGCAAGGGCCGTGGCGGCGGTGAGTGCGATTTTCCTGATCATTTTACGTCAGTTCCTTTCTCACTCGGCCGGATGGGCTTTGGAGCCGTAGTGGGCATTGAAGTCTTCTTCGATGGTCGCGGGCTGGGCCAGCGGCTTCTCGATCACACCCAGAAGCGGCAGGATGATCAGGAAGTAGGCGAACCAATAGGCCGAGGCGATCAGCGAGATCGTGGCATAGGGCTCTTCTGCCGGCATGGCGCCCACCCACATCAGCACCATGAAGTCGATGCAGAGCAGGACGAACCACCATTTGAACATCGGACGGTAGCGGCCGGAGCGGACCGACGAGGTGTCGAGCCAAGGGGCCAGCGCCATCACGGCAATCGCGCCGAACATCGCCAGAACGCCGAAGAACTTGGCGTCGATGATGCCGAAGGACAGCCAGTTGGCCGCGATCACGACCCACACATCGGCGGTAAACGCACGCAGGATCGCGTAGAACGGCAGGAAGTACCATTCCGGCACGATATGCGCAGGCGTCGCCAGCGGGTTCGCCTCGATATAGTTGTCGGGGTGGCCAAGGTAGTTCGGCATGAAGCCGACGATGGCAAAGAACACCGCCAGAATGATCGCAAGGGCATAGATGTCCTTGATCACATAATAAGGCCAGAACGGCACGGTGTCTTTCTTGGCTTCTTCCTTGCTGCCGCGGCGTACTTCAACACCGGTGGGGTTGTTGTTGCCGGTGGTGTGGAAGGCCCAGATGTGAACGGCGACCAGTGCGGCGATCACGAAGGGCAGCAGGTAATGCAGCGACAGGAAGCGGTTCAGCGTGGCATTGTCCACCGCCGGGCCGCCCAAGAGCCAGGTCTGGATTGACGGGCCGATGCCGGGAATGGCGCCGAACAGGCCGGTGATCACAGTCGCGCCCCAGAACGACATCTGACCCCAGGGCAGCACATAGCCCATGAAGGCGGTGCCCATCATCATCAGGGAGATGATCATGCCGATGATCCAGGTCACTTCGCGCGGGGCCTTGTAAGAACCGTAGTACAGACCGCGGAAGATGTGCAGGTAAACCGCCACGAAGAACAGCGAGGCGCCGTTGGCGTGGATATAGCGGATCATATAGCCGCCATTCACATCGCGCATGATATGCTCGACGCTGGCAAAGGCCATATCCACATGCGGGGTGTAGTGCATCACCAGGATGATGCCGGTGACGATCTGAAGCACCAGACAGAAGGTCAGGACAATGCCCCAGATCCACATCCAGTTCAGGTTCTTCGGGGTGGGGATCATGAGCGTGTCATACATCAGACCCACGATCGGCAGGCGGCTGTGAAGCCACTTCTCAATGCCCGACTTGGGCTCATAATGGTCGTGCGGAATACCGGCCATGCTTGTCTACCTCAGCCCAGCTTGATGGTGGTTTCGTTTTCGAAGGCGGCAACCGGAACGTCGAGGTTGCGCGGCGCCGGCCCTTTGCGGATGCGGCCTGCGGTGTCGTAGTGCGAACCGTGGCAGGGGCAGAACCAGCCGCCGAACTCACCGGCGCCATCCCCCAGCGGCACGCAGCCGAGGTGGGTGCAGACGCCCATCATCACCAGCCATTCGCCAGCTTCGTCCAGCGAGCGGTTCTGGTCGGCCGCATCGGTGCCCGGCTTGTTGCTGTTTTCGGAATTCGTGTCGATCAGATCCGACAGGGCGACGGCCCGGGCGGCCTCGATCTCATCGGCGGTGCGGGGGCGGATCAACACCGGCTTGCCCAGCCATTTGACGGTCAGTTGGGTGCCAACCTCGACGCCCGACACATCGACAAAGATCGACGACAGGGCCTGAACATCGGCCGAGGGGTTCATCTGATTGACGAGCGGCCAGACAGCGGCGCCGGTGGCCACAGCCCCCGCGCCGGCGGTGGCGTAGTACAGGAAATCCCTGCGGGTGCCTGCGGTTTCTTCAGCGTGGGACACGAGATCTTCTCCCTTCCGGGGCCGCGAGGGGCGCGACCCATACGACAGTTTGGGCAATGGTTGCCCATTACCCTGCCGGGCGGCTTTTAGACAAGCCTTGGCCCCGCGTCCAGCGGACAAACGGGCGCATGTGCCGGGGATTCGTCGTGAAATCCATCGCTGTGGCGGAAACGGCGCGACTCATGCGGCGCGGGGCCGGGCAGGTGCGGGCCAAGGGTCAGAGGTTTTGTGCCAGGCGAAAGAGGAAGCCCGTGAACAGCAACCCGGCCAGCGCCTGCAATACCCAGCCCGCCCGCAGATAGGCACGCAGGGCGGCGGGGGTGGAAAAGGCCAGCACATAGGCGGCATGTATCGAAAAGGACAACAGACTGGCCCCGGCACAGAGCAGCGCAACATCTTCGCCCGTTGCCCGCGCCACGGGAAACAGTCCGAGAATGGCCAGCCAAGAGGTCAGCGCCTTGGGGTTCAGCGCGTTGACGCTGAGGGCGCGGCGAAAACCTGTGGCAAAGCCCGCCGCCTCGCCCGTGGCGGGCAACCGCATCGCGCGTGATCGCCAGCCGCGCCAGGCCGCCTGGAAATAGCGCAGGGCGAACCAGCCCAGCAGGGCCATGGCCGCCCATGTCAACGCCTGTTGCAGCAGTGGCGCATAGCGCAGGGCCGCCGAGACCCCCAGCGTCATGCCCAGACACCACAGCGCGATGCCAAGGCCCACGCCGCAGGCCGACCCCATGCCCGCGCGCCGCCCTGACCCCATGGCAAGCGTGATCGTGGTCAGCACATTCGGCCCGGGCGTGGCAATATTGGCGGCCAGAAAACCCCAGACCGGCAGGAACTCCGCCAAGGATAGCGTCAAGATCAGCCCTGCGGCACGGTCGCCTGCATCGAGGGGCGCTGCGCAAAGGCGGCTTCCCAGGCGGCAAGGCGGGGCCGGCCCTTGCGCCAGTCGCGGCTGGAATGGCGGAACTCGATATAACCCAAGGCGCAGCCGACGGCGATCTGCCCCATATCCAGCGGCCCGTTCAGATGGTCGATCCAGCGGGTTTCCAGCACATCCAGCGCCCGGTCTACCTTGGCCCATTGCCCCTCGACCCATGGCGCATAGCGCTTTTCCTCGGGGCGAATGCGCGATTCGTAGACCATCAGCAGCGCGGCATCGAGCATGCCATCCGCCGTCGCCTCGACCGTCAGCGTATCCCAGCGGCGCGCGCCCGAGGGATAAAACCGGTTGCCCGAGATCGAATCGAGGAACTGGCAGATCACCCGGCTGTCATAGAGTGTCGGCCCATCCTCGCGGCAGAGCGCCGGAATCTTGCCCAGCGGGTTTTTCTCGATCACCCCGGCATCGGGGGCCACGGGCGTGCCAGAGGCCGCGACAAGTTCGACGTCTTCGATGGCGGCCTCGGAAATCAGGACCAGAACCTTGCGGACATAGGGAGAGGTGGGCGAGTTAAACAGCTTCATTCGGTTTCCTTCAGGCGCAGACGGGCCATCAGGCCGGCGTCGAAATCATAGGTCTTGCCGCGAAAGCGGATGGTCCGGCGGACCCGTAGCGAGGCGTTCCGCTGTCCGGCAGCATCCTTGGGGGCATGTGTGGTCAAACCCTCGTCCAGATCGTCAAGCGCCTCTTCGGCGCGCTGATCGGTGCGCCCGGGCCAGCATTTCGCGGCCAGAACGCGGCGTGCGGCATAGCCGGCAGCAGCAAAGGCGCCAAGACGCAGGGCAATTGGCACGAAGGGGGCAAGCGGAAGGGGCATGGCGACCTCGGGCTGATAGAGTAGGGGGCGGATGCGGTTTTCTCGGGCTGATGCTAGGCGCCCGCCCGTCCCCTGTCCAATCAAACCGGCGCGGGTGGGCCGGGCGCTATTCGCCGACCCCGCGCATCAGGCCGGCCAGATGCTGTGCATCCGGCACGCCGGTTTGCCGGTCCAAAGCCTCGGCCGCGCGATGGCGCAGCGGACCCGGCTTGTTCTGCCCCAGCTT
>CALLZQ010000712.1 GCA_937858255.1 uncultured Tabrizicola sp. | reverse complement strand
CCGGGTACAGGAGCAGGGGGCCAGACAGACAGCGGTGCTTCAGGGCTTTGCCCAGTTCCAGACCCCCGATGTCATTTTGCGCGAAGAGCGTCTGGCCGAGGGGCTGGCGTTTTTGGCCACAGAAGTCGGGCTTGAGACGCTGCCGGAACCGCCAACGGTGCCGATAGATGAGACCCTGGCCGCCATCTGGGATCAAGAGATTGAGGCCGCCGCGCGTGATGCCTATGCGCGCGACTATATGGCCTTTGGCTTTGGGGACTGGCGGCCCTGATCAGGCCGCCTGTGGCGCCTTGGCCTCGGTCAGAATGGCGTGCAGCTTGGCGGGATCGGCATTGGCCCGCAGCTTGGCCCCGGTCGCCTAATCGCGCATGGTGCGGCTGACCTGCCCCAAGGCCTTGAGATTCTCGACCCCTGAATCCTTGGGGGCGAACAGGCCAAAGATCAGATCGACGGGCTGACGGTCCACGCTGTCATAATCCAGCGGCTTTTCGAGGCGGATGAAAACGCCGACGATCCGGTCCAGATCTTCCAGCCGGGCGTGGGGCAGGGCGATGCCATGGCCCACCCCAGTCGGGCCAAGGCTTTCGCGCTCTTGCAGGCCGTCAATGGCTGTGGCGGCGGACAACCCGTAGGTTGCCGCCACCATCTCGCCCAGTTCCTGAAAGAGTCGCTTCTTGCTGGTCAGTTGCCCGACGACGCGAACGGCCCCGGGTGCGAGTAGCTTTGACAGTTCCATGAACCTGTTTCTTCCCCAGAGACCGGTTTCCCGGCCCCTATTTGCTGTTGCGCGGGTCGATCCAGCCGATGTTCCCGTCATCTCGACGGTACACGACATTCACCCCGCCATGTCCCTCATTGCGGAACACCAGCATCCGTTGCCCGGCCAGTTCCAACTGCATCACCGCTTCGCCGACGGTGATCGCAGGGATCTTCGTCTCCATCTCGGCGATGACGATGGGCTGGAGGCTGTCAGGCTCGGCATCCTCGTGGTCCTCGGTTGGCGCGAGGATATAAGAGGAGGCGCCATCGAATTCAACAGGTGACGTTCGGGCAGAATGGTGGTTGCGGATACGCCGTTTGTATCGGCGCAGTTGCTTGTCCATCTTTTCACGGCAGGATTCAAAGGCGGCATAGATTTCGGATGAATGCCCTTTGGCGGCGGCGTTCAGCCCGGTCGACAGGTGAATCGTCGCCTCACAGATATACTCATGGGCCATCTTGGAAAAAACGACGACCGCTTCGGTCGGACGCTGGGCGTATTTATCCACCACCTCGCCCAGTTCGGCCTTGACGTGCGTCTGAAGCGCCTCGCCGATGTCGATTTGTTTTCCACTGATCTGATAGCGCATGATGTCTCCTCCGCGCGGCTTCTTTGCCGCCCCGCGCCCCTAAGGCTCGCGGGGCAGACCTCTCATCTCAAGTTGGGAACGCGGCGAATGTCCTGCAAGGTTGCGGGGCCGGTGAGCGGCCGCGAGGCAGGCTTGGGTCAGGGCGGGTTTCGCACACATTGACCCTATTTGGCGACAGGCCACCCGCCCTTGTCAACAGAATCGTGACACGCAGACGGCAGTGTTTCGCTCAACTCATGCGGAAGTTTTGGCCAAGGTAGACGCGCCGCACCATTTCATCGCGGACGATTTCGTCGGTAGTGCCGCTCTTGAGGACAGTGCCATCGTGCAAAATATAGGCACGATCGACAATTTCGAGTGTTTCCCGCACGTTATGGTCGGTGATCAGAACGCCGATTCCCCGCGACTTCAGATCGTGGACAAGGTGGCGGATTTCGCCGACGGCAATCGGATCAACCCCGGCAAAGGGCTCGTCCAGCAGCAGATATTTGGGATTCGCGGCCAGACAGCGTGCGATTTCCACCCGACGCCGTTCGCCACCGGAAAGGGCCAAGGCGGGCGCGCGGCGCAAATGGGTGATCGAGAATTCCGACAGAAGTTCTTCCAGCCGCTCGCGCCGCTTATGACGGTCGCCTTCGGCGATTTCCAACACGGCAAGGATATTGTCCTCGACCGAGAGACCACGGAAGATTGAGACTTCTTGCGGCAGATAGCCGATGCCCAGCCTAGCGCGGCGGTACATCGGCAGCGCCGTGCAATCCTTGCCGTCGATCAAGACTTGTCCGCCCTCGGGCGTTACCAGACCGGCAATCGAGTAAAAGCAGGTGGTCTTGCCCGAGCCATTGGGGCCGAGCAGGGCAACCACTTCACCCCGGTTCAACTGCATGCTGACATCGCGGATCACCGGGCGGCGCTTGTAACTCTTGCGCAGCTTGCGGATCGATAGGCCAGCACTGCCCTCGGTCACCGAGAGGGTCGGGGCGGGTGTCACGGCGCCTTGCCTCCGGGGGTAAACACCGTCTTGACGCGCCCGGTCATCGTGCCGGTGCCGTCGCGCAGGTTGATCGACAACGCCTCGCCGGAAATGGCCGCACTGCCTTGGGTCAAGAGGACATTGCCCGTCATCACCACGATGCCGGTGTCGATGGTATAGACAGCCTCTTGCGCCTCGGCGGCATCCTCGGGACTGACCAGCGTGACCCCGCCCGTGGCATGCAGCCGCGAGATCCCTGTGCCGTCATCGCCGTATTCGACCTGAATCCGGGCGGCGGTCAGGCGCATTTCACCCTGGCGCACCATGACATTACCCTCAAATACCGCGCCGCCGGCCGCCTGATCGACCGACAGCTTGTCGGCATCGACCTCGACGGGCAGGCCGGTATCCTGACGCAGACCGCCAAAGCGGACATCCGCCTCTTGGGCCTGGGCCGAGCCGGCAAGGCAAATCGCAACAGCCAAGGCAATGATCAGTCGGGGCATCGTCAACCTGTCAATCCTGAACAAATCCGTTCACTCAATTCGCGGCTGGTATATCAGTTTCACCGCCCCGTTGAAAACCAGAAGATATTGCCCCGTCTGCCCCTCTGTTTCGCTGAGATGCAGGCTGTCGGCGCTAAGGTTTCCCACGGGGCCGACAGCCTCGACCCGGGATTCGCTTTGAATGTCGGTGCGGTCCAGCCGGACCACAAGGCTTTCAGTGGTCAACATCCAGCCGTTGGATTGCTGAACCTCAACCCCCTCACCCAGCACCACGGTCTGAGCGGGTGCATCCAGCCTGACGCTGCCCGCCGTCAGATCCGAGGTCACGCCATCGGGGGTTTCCAGCCGGCCAATCAGCATCCTGGCAGTGCCCGAGCCATTCGCCCCGGCGTCCGGGCGCGCCTCGGTCGCGGCAAGGGTCAGGGCGGCACCGTCTTCGGTGACGGCTGCATAGGTCGGGTCTGTCATCCTTGGTTCGCGCAGGCGTTCCTCGACATCGACCTCGGCATAGGGAATCGCATCCTCGGGGTCGATGGTGCGCGCCACCAGAAACAACGTCGACAGGATCGCCAGCGCCATCAGCGGCAAGGCGATCTTGAGCCAGGCAATCAGCCGGCTATGGGTGTCGATATCCGCCATCAGGTGCGTGATCCGGTCAGGGTGGGGCTGCTCAGTTTTTTACAAGGCTACAGAAGCCTGTAGACTTGGCCAACCGCCCATAGGGCCCTATCGGCGGGGCGCCGCCTAGTGATGATAGATGGCGTGCGGCTCGTCCCAGCCCAGCAAATCCAGTTCGGCCCGCGTCGGCAGGAAATCGAACAGGCGCTGCGCCAGATCCATCCGGCCCTCACGCACCAGCCGCTTTTCCAGCTCTGACTTGAGCGCGTGGAGGTACAGCACATCCGAGGCCGCATAGTCACGCTGCGCCTCGGTCAGGGTCTCTGCCCCCCAGTCGCTGGTCTGCTGCTGTTTCGAGATGTCGACCCCCAGCAGTTCTTGCAGCAGGTATTTCAGCCCGTGCCGGTCGGTAAAGGTGCGGATCAGCCGCGAGGCGATCTTGGTACACCAGACCGGGGCCGTGGTGACACCAAAGGCCTTTTGCAGCGCTGCAATATCGAAACGCCCGAAATGAAACAGTTTCAGCGTGTCAGGGTCGGTCAGCATCCGGGTCAGATTGGGCGCCGAGGTCTGGCCACGGGCGATCTGCACCAGATGCACATCGCCGCCGCCGTCCGACAGTTGCACCAGACACAGACGGTCGCGGCGGGGGTCAAGGCCCATGGTCTCGGTATCAATGGCGACGACCCGCCCCAGCGTCAGCCCGTCGGGCAGGTCGGATTTATGCAGGTGAATGGCCATGAGCGCACCCCGGAAAAGGCAAAGGGTGCGGACCTTGCGGACCGCACCCTTGGCGAATGGTGCCCAGAAGAGGACTCGAACCTCCACGCCTTGCGGCACTGGTACCTGAAACCAGCGCGTCTACCAATTCCGCCACCTGGGCATTGTGGTGGGGCGCGATGTATCCCCACCGCACGGGGGAGTCAACGGGGGCGCGGAAGCTTTCGTCGCGGGCTGGGATCGGGCGTGCCGGGGTGA
>CALLZQ010000711.1 GCA_937858255.1 uncultured Tabrizicola sp. | reverse complement strand
AATCTCGGCCGGGGTCTTGGCGCCAATATCAAGGCCGACCGGCGCGTGAATCCGCGCAATCTGTTCCGGGGTAAAACCCGCAGCCACCAGCCGATCCACCCGCTTGGCATGGGTGCGGGTCGAGCCGAGACAGCCGAGGTAAAAGCAGTCTGAGCCCAGCGCGATGCGGATCGCCGGATCATCCAGCTTGCTGTCATGGGTCAGCGTCACCACCGCCGTGCGCGGATCGGGCGCCAGTGCGGCCATCGCCTCGTCCGGCCAATCCTCGACAATCGTCTCACCCGGAAACCGCTCGGCACTGCCAAAGGCCGCACGCGGGTCGATCAGCACAGGATCGTAACCGCAGGCCCGGGCGATGGTCAGCAGCGGCTGGGCAATATGCACTGCGCCAACGACGATCAGGCGCAGCGGCGGATTATGGACGGCGATAAATCGCCCGTCCTCTTCCATCCCCGACCGGTCGGCGCGAAAGCGCTGGTCGGCCGCCGCATCCGCGCCGCGCGACAACAGCGTTCGTTGCCAGCCCTCTGTGCTGACGGCATAGGCCAAGGCCCGGCGTTCGGCACGGGCGGCGACAATCTCGGCCAGCATGGCTGCGGGCAGGCGGTTTCCCCCCTCGCCCACCGGCTCGACCAGCACCCGGATGGTGCCGCCACAGGCCAGACCCACGGCAAAGGCGGTTTCATCCGAGACGCCAAAGGTCAACAGCCGGGGCTGGCCGTCCTGCATGGCCTCCAGCGCTTCGGTCACCACCGCGCCCTCGACACAGCCGCCCGAGACCGAGCCCATGATCTGCCCCTCGCCCGAGATGGCAAGCTGGCTGCCGGCCTGACGTGGCGCGCTGCCCCAGGTCTCGACCACCGTCGCCACCGCCGCACCGCGCCCGTCACGATGCCATGTCAGCGCAATTTCGGGTATCTGATCGTGTTCACCTGCCTGCATCGCCCCCTCCTGCGTCACCCGGCGCGCGCGCCCCGGATGGGGCGGTTCGTCTGCTGACTATGGGCGGTTGCGGCGCGCTTCGCCACTGGCAAAAGGTGCCAGAGCCCGCACCCAAGGCAAAGCCGCATGAGAAAGGCCGCGCGAAAAAACCGAACGCCGCGGGAGGGAGGCCCGCGGCGTGGTGATCTCGCGTACAGGGGGACGCGAGATGTCCGGTATCGGCGGCGGATTGGGATGGGAGCGCCTTCCGATGCCCCCTTATCCGCCGAGTCGCGCCCCCCTGTCCTTGACTTGCATCAAGCCCGCAACTCAGCGTGAGGCCGTCTGCATCAGTGGGGTAATCAACCGCACCGCAACACGGCGGTTACGCCGCTCATCCGCCTCGGTCTCGATGCGCAAATCGTATTCACCATAACCCTGCACCACCATATTCTCGGGCGGGATGCCGAAATATTCCGTCAAGGCGAGGGCCACCGATTCCGCCCGACGGTCCGACAGCGTCAGGTTGGACGAGGCCGAACCGACGGCATCGGTATGCCCCTCGATCAGGAACACCTCATAGGGGTTGTTGCGCAGTACATCGTTCATCATCCCGCCCAGTTGCGACAGCTTGCGCGCCTCGGTGGTGCGGATGACGGCCGAGCCGGTGTCAAAAGTGATGTTGTCTACGTCGATCACCGCCGCCAGATGGCGCACCTGACTAACTTCGCGGATCTGGCGCAGAGAGAAGCTGCGGCCCAGCTTTTCCGCCTCAAGGCGCGCGAGTTCAGCACGCAGGGCAACGTCATCGTCCTTGGCCGAAATGGTGGTCTGGGCCTTGCGCGGCTCTGGCAGCGCAGAGACATCGATCCGCTCTTCGGGCATCACGTCATTGATCAGGACCGTCTCATTCCCGCGCGTATCGGTGACGGCACGGCGCAGGACGCGGCCGGTCGCATCGCGGATGGTGGTGACAGTGCTGCCATCCTCACGGGTAACGATGGTCCGGGTCGAGCCGTCGCGGTAATTTTCGGTCCGCACAGTGGCCCCGGGGCGGCGCAGCAGGGCATCGTCATCCTTGTAGACCTGAAATTCACCATCGGGTTCTTTCACCACCACGCGGTCACCGGTATTGGCCACCACCTCACGGCCATCGGTGAGGATCTTGCCGACCACGATGGCACCCAGTGCCAGAAGCCCGGCCTTTTCCAGATCGGACAGGCCCGATTTCTTGCCTTCGGAGACGACCTTGGGCGCTTCGGCGAATTCCTCATAAGAGGCGCGGGTATCCGCCTCTGTGATGGTGGTTTCGGTCACGGTCTCGGGCGCGGCCTCGGCAGCAGGGGCTGCCGAAGTCTGGCCTTCGGTCGCGGGCGCCTCGGCAGCAGCCGCCGCCGCCGCAGGGGCCACCTGCTCGGGGGCCTCGGCGGTCACGGCCGGGGCCGAGAGCAATTGATCAATCGCCTCGGCGGCAGCATCGCCGACCTCGGGGATGTCCACCAGCACCTCCCGCACCGCATCGGTTGCGGCATCCTTGGCGCGGTCAGCCTCGGCGGCCCGCGCCGCGGCTTCGGCCTCTGCCGCCCGGGCGAAGGCATCCTCCACCTCTTGCGGCAAGGACTCAGCCGGGGCGGCATCAACCGCCGCAGAAGCCTCGGCCTCAGCGGTCGGGTTGACGGCCTGCTCGGTACCCGGGGCCGGTTCGGGGAGCTCGGTCACGACCGGGGGCGACTCGACTGGCGCGGGTTCGACCGCAGCCTCTGCCGGGGCAGCCTCGGGAATGGCTTCTGGCACGGGCTCTGGTGCGGCCTCGGCACCGGGCGCTTCTGGCGCGGGTGCCTCGACCGGAGGTTCGGCAACAGGGGTTTCGGCAACCGGGGGTTCTGCAACAGGTGCTTCGGCGACCGGCGCCTCTGCAACGGGATCAACAGCAGGCGCTTCGGCCGCCGCCTCTGGGGCAGATGCGGTTTCGGCGGGGGCGGCCTCGGGCTGAACAGCCTCGGGCGCCGGGCTTGCCAGTTCGGGCACAAAGCCCTCCAAGGGAACAACCATCGGCAGGCCGCTCACCGGGTCGATGACGATCTGCCCATCGGCATCCCGGACCACTTCAACGCCGAAGACAGACGGGTCGCAGAGCTGCTCTGCCGTTGGCAGGCACAGGACGCCGCCGTCGGGCGCATAGATGCTGCCATCGGCGGCAACGGTCGGCAACACACCGACCAGCGCCCCGGCCAAGGGGTCGGGTGCGGTCTGGGCCAGCAGCGGCCAGGGTTGGACCGTGCCGATGGCAAGCGACAGCGCGGTGGTGGTCGATAGCAGTTTCTTCATGGCGTTCCTTTCACGGGGCGCTTGCGCACCGCCAGAGTCCGAGGCGGAATCAGCATCCCAGAGCCAAGGGATGCCGCCATTCCGGTTTGATATGCCATATCAGCGCCGGCCCAAAGCGGACCCGCAGCCCGGTATGGGGCGTTTCGCCGGGTCAACGCGCAACGGAGTTAATGGTTCCAACCAGTGTACTGGCTAGCCTTGGCCGAGCATACGCATCAGCCGGGCCTTTTCACCGCCGTCACCGGGATCGGAGATTGCCCGCCCCAGCGCCTCAAGCGTCGCAATCGAATGCCCGGCGCGAAAGGCGTCGCAATGGGGCAACAGCGCTTTGACCCCCCGCGCCTTGGGGGCAAAGCCATCCCAGCGGAGCAGCGGGTTCAGCCAGATCAGCCGCCGGCAAGAGAGGTGCAGACGCTCCGCCTCGGCGGCCAGTAGACCGGCGTCGTCACGGTCCAGCCCGTCGGTGATCAGCAGCACCACCGCCCCCTGACCCAGAACCCGGCGCGACCAGTCGCGGTTGAAATCATGCAGGCAGGCGCCAATGCGGGTGCCGCCCGACCAGTCCTGCGCCTCGGCCCCCGCCGCGCGCAGGGCGGCATCGACATCGCGGTTCTTCAGATGCCGGGTGATATTGGTCAGCCGGGTGCCAAAGGTAAAGGCATGGACCCGCGCCCAGCCCTGCCCCTTGCGGTTGGCCACCGCATGCACGAAATGCAAGACCATCCGCGAATACTGGCTCATCGAGCCGGAAATGTCGCACAGCACCACAAGGTTCGGCCAACGCTGGCGCGGCTGCATCCGGGCGAGGCGTTGCACCTCGCCCCCCGTGCGCAGGCTGGCACGCAGGGTGCGGCGCAGGTCGATCCGCGCGCCGTTCGGCGCGGCCTCGGCCCTGCGGGTGCGCAGGGGCCGCACCGGCAGGCTGAGGCGGGAGAGCATCCGCCGCGCTTCGGCAATCTCATCGACCGACATCAGTTCGAAATCGAGGGTCTTGAGCCGCTCCTCATGGCTCATCGTCGCAGAGGCGTCGATCTCGATCTGGGTTTCCTCTTCCTTGCCCTCAATCTCGGGCTTGGGGATGTCGCGTTCCACCCCGTCGAGCAGCGCCTCGGCGGCGCGTTTTTCGGCGGCACTGGCTTGCCGGTCCTCTTGCAGCCCCTGAATCGAGGGGAGCAGCAGGTTCATCATATGGTCGAGATATTTGGGATCACGCCAGAACAGCCGGAACACCTGTTCGTAGATCACCCGCTCTTCGGGGCGGCTGACGAAACAGGCGTGCAGCGTCCAATAGAAATCGGCGCGTTCGGAAAAGCCCGCTGCCGCGACGGCGCGGATGGCATCAATCACCCGTCCCGGGCCGATCGGCAGCCCCGCCTTGCGCAGCGCCCGGGCGAAATGGGTGATGTTATGGGCAAGTTTGCCATCTTCGGGGATATCAAGCGGGGCATAGGTGGCCATCGGCGCAAAGAGCGGGGGGTTTCACACCCCCCGCACCCCCCGTGGGATATTTAAGGACAGAAAATGGCTCATGCCGGGAGGAGTTCCTTTTTGACCTCTTCAAGCAGGCGTTTGGCATCAGAGCCGGCGATTTTCTGGATGTCGTCCTGATATTTGAGGATGGCGCCGAGCGTGTCGGCGATCACCTCGGGCGAAAGCTGGATCACGTCAAGGGCGAGCAAGCATTTGGCCCAGTCGATGGTTTCGGCGACGCCCGGGCGTTTGAACAGATCCTCGCGGCGCAGTTTCTGGACGAAGGCGACGATTTCGCGGCTGAGTTGATCCTGCGCCTCGGGGGCGCGCGATTTTAGGATCTGCAGTTCACGGTCGAAAGCGGGGAAGTCGACCCAGTGGTAAAGGCAGCGGCGTTTGAGCGCGTCATGCACCTCGCGCGTGCGGTTCGAGGTGAGGATGACGATGGGTGGCTCGGGGGCGCGGATGGTGCCAAGTTCAGGGATCGTGACCTGAAAGTCCGAGAGTGCCTCAAGGAGGAAGGCCTCAAAGGGTTCGTCGGTGCGGTCCAACTCGTCGATCAAGAGGACCGGGGCACCGCCGGCTTGCGGGCGCATGGCGGCAAGGAGCGGGCGCTCGATCAGGAAATCGTCGCTGAAAAGGTCGGCGCGGGATGTGGTCTGGCCGCCGGTTTCGGCGGCGCGGATCGCCACCATTTGCGCCGCGAAATTCCATTCGGCGACGGCCGAGGCGGCGTCCAATCCTTCATAGCATTGCAGGCGGATCAGGCGGCGGCCGAGGGCCGTGGCAAGGGTCTTGGCGATCTCGGTCTTGCCAACGCCGGCCTCGCCTTCGAGAAACAGCGGGCGTCCAAGGCGCAGCGACAGAAAGACCACGGTGGCGAGCGAGCGGCTGGCGACATAGCCCTGATCGGACAAGAGCGCGAGCGTTGCATCAATGGATTGCGGAATGTCGGTCACGTCTGCGCCTCCCCGGCGTCATCTGCTCTGCATGGCCCGGCCTGCAAGGGCGGGGCCACAGCGTCTTTGCCGGCATGCTGGCGGGCGGCGCCGAGAGGGACAAGCGGACAAGGGCGCGCATGCGACCAATGGAGGGGGCACCCCCACAACTGTTCCGCGGCAGCGCCGCCGAGTGGGGGCTCGATGCCCTCCGAGGCGGCCCCTGTTGTCAGAGCGCCATCAGCCCCTGCCGGATATAACGATTGTCACCCCGCGTCAGCACCCAGCGACCCAGCTTGCGCGCCAGATCGGGCCGTCCACGGTCAATCGCGCGCTTGAACAGTTCTTTCTGGTAGCGGCCAAAGCCCTTGCGGGCGCGCAAGAGCCTGTAGAACTCCGGCTCGGTCAATGTGCCATTCAGCGCGCCCAGGGTGATTGGCGCCAGAATGCCCATCTGTTGCAGGCTACTGCCCAGCCGGTGGCCCAGGAGTGGCGCGCGCAGCTTGGTCACATTGGCGCCCTGAAACCGGTCGGCATGGCCGGTATCCAACGGCTCATAAGGATCATAGAGCAAAAATACCCGCCGCGCCGCCGCGCTGACCTGCGCCGCATCGCCATAGGGGCCGGAAAAATCGCGGTCCCAGGCGGTTTTGTAGCGCGTCTCCCAAGGGACCACGGCCTTGTCCAGCGTCGATTGCGGCGAGATCGCCACCACATCCGCCCCCGGGCAGGCCGCGACAAAGGCCGCAGCCGCATAGCCCCCCATCGAGGCCCCGTAGAACACCACCCGGCGAAAGCCGGCAAAGAAACCCGTGTCACGCAGGCGGTCGAACTCGGCCCAGACCCAGGGGTCACGATACCAGGTCCAGCCATTCGCCATCACCCCCAGCATCGACCAGCCCTGCTTTTCGATGAAAGCATAGCCCCAGGGGCGGCGATCCTCACGCTTGCCCATGGCGATATCCAGATTGTCAAAGGTCACGACCAAGGTATCGCCACGCTTGACGTGAAGAAAGGAGTGGTCACGGCTTTCCCGGAAAAACCCTTCTTTTCCCGCTAGTTCTACCGCGATCTTTGACCAGCTTTCACCGCCTTGCCGCGCCGCGAGTTGCGGGCCGGCGGTAAAGAGGCTGCGGATGATCGGCACGCCATCGGCCTCGCGTGTCGAGAGCGTCTCGGTCGACCCGTATTCCTTGAGGAAGGGAAATGCGCCAGATCCCTTACGCACATCAATCACCATTCGGCTTTCGGCATGAAGCATATTGTCAAGAACGCCGTCCAGATGTTTGATTTTATTAACATCCCCAAAACCAGAGAGATTTGAGACCAGATCGGCGGGCCGCAGATCTTCGACCCGGCCAATGCGGCGGATACGATCAGGGGCCACATCATGACGGGTAAGGAAATCGATATAGGGGGCCACCCAGCCCGAAGGGCTTTCACTGAATTCGCCCTTATGCGTCAAGTCGATCAGGTCGATATCGCAATCCCATTTGGCATGGGCGGCCAGCGCGAGCGATTGCGCCGTGCCTCCCAGATCGGCAAAGACCGAAACCTCGTCCAGACCCGCAGCCTCGACCAGACCGGCCTCGAAGACACGTTTGCCGCGCCCCTTGATCGGGGCGGACTCTGGCGCGATCCCATGTTTTTTCAAGAGCTTGTCGAGGTAACTTCCCGCAGGCGCCAGCCCGTTGTGACGCAGACCCAATTCGCGCTTGTTCGAGGCCCAGAGATGCAGGGCCGTGGTCTCGGGCATCAGCATCCGCTCAACCACCTCGGCCGGGCGCAGGAATTTCAGCCGGTCGGGAAAGGTGACGGGGTAAAACGCCTCCAGCGGCAGAACCTGATCGGCCAGACCAAGCGCATGGGTGAAATGCGTCACCATCATCGGCCCCCAGACGCCCCAAGGCTGCTGGCTGACATGCACCGGCTGCCCGGCGGCGGCCTTGGCCCGGTATTCCTCTTGCAGCGCCGGTTTGACAAAGGGCGGGATGGCAAAGGGATCGGCGGTGTAGTCCAGCATCGCCTGCAACAGCGCACTGTCTGCCGGCAGGCCCAGAACGGCATTGTTCACCCGGTGGCCGCCGGGCAGTTCAAACCCCATCACATAGCCGCTGTCATAGGTCATCGGGCGGTGGCAATAGACATCGGTATCGCACCAGATCATCCCCGGATTGCGGGCGATCATATGCAGGCGGAACAGGTCGGCAAACAGCGCAAAGCTGTCTTTCTTTTCGTATTTCAGGAAGTTGTCGGTATCCAGCACCTCGCGCCCGTCGCGGCGGATGACGCCTGAGGGGACATTCGGAATATCCTCATAGGAAAACAGCGTGATCTTCTGCCCCTGATCGACAAAGGATTTGAGGCAAAGCTGCTCCATCCATGACAGGCTGCCGCCGATCCACAGCATGCCGACTTCTCTCACCTGAACCATTAACCTGCCTCCACGCCCCTTTTCGGGGACAATTGCGAAACAGTCTGGCGAAACTTGGGCGATTTGCCAACATATCGCGATAATCGCCGCTGCCGCGGCTTTGCCCCATAAGCGTCACTATGTTATGAAAGGGCAAAGGCGGCGGCAGACCGCGACAAAGACGGGCAATGACAGGAAAAGCGAAACAATCAGGCGGCAGGGGCGGTCCGGTGGTACTGGGCCGGACCATGGCGGCATGTGAGATCGGCGCGGGCGGCGTGACGCGGCGGCTGGACTCTGTGGCGCTGGCGGATGGCCGCGTGATCCATTTCTTTGGCGCGGGCACCCTGCCCCTCGCCTTTCTGCCCGATGGGGCCGAGGGCTGCGCCCTGCCCGAGGAACTGCGTGAGGTGTCGGGCGCGACGATGGTGGTCGCGCGAGGCCCCGGGCCGCTGGCGCTGCGCGAAGGGGCGCCGCTGATGGCAGAGCCGGCGCCGGCCGAATGGGCGCTGTTTGCAGGCAAGAATTGCAGTTTCGGGATGCGGATCGCCGAGACACCGGCGCAGGTGGCCGAGGGGATCGCCTATCACGCCCGCCATCACGGGTTGGAGGGGGCGCTGATCCTGAACCGCCTGCCCGATCCCGGCTTTCTGCCCGCCCTGCGGCGCGCGCTGCGGCGCCTGCTGCCCGATGGCGCGCTGACGGTCGTGGTTCTCGACTGTCCGCTGCCGCTGGGCAAGCCCGATCTCGGGCCAGAGGATCACCCCTTTCTCGCCCCCGATGCCCCCGGCAAGGACAGGATGGAGCCGCCCGCCCCCGACCCGTGGCGTGCGCCTTTGGGCGAGCAACTGATTTTCGAGATCGCCAAATGGCGCTTTCTGGCCGAGGCCCGGGCGGTGCTGATCCTCGATGTCACCGATATTCTGGCGCCCGAGGCGAAGGGCGCTTTTGACCGCTGCGCCGAGGCGCGGCATGGCGTGGTCCTGTTGGTGGGTCGGCGGATTTACCCGTGGCGGGTGCGCCCGCGCGGCGCGCCGGGCTTTGGCGATCATATCTGCCGGCAATTCGACGCCCGGCGCGGGATTGCCCGCTGGGGCGTGGCACCGGCCAAGGCCGGGCTGGTCAATACCTGGCGGATGGTGCGCGTCGCCTATGCCAAGCCCGACCCCGAGGATATCATCCCGTTTTACCGGGCCATGGCGATCCGGGTGCCGGGACGCGCCTCAGGCGAACTGGCGCCCAAGACCTCATTGATCGAGGATCCGCTTTTGCTGGAAATGGCCGAGACAATGTTCGGCCATAACCCGGTGCGCGCGCCCGTCTCAAAGCCACGCAAGGCCCCGAAGCAGGCTGCACGCGGCGGACGCACCGCCATTGTCACCACCATGAAGAATGAGGGGCCCTTCATCCTCGAATGGATCGCCTATCACCGCGCCATTGGGGTGGATGATTTCCTCGTCTATACCAATGACTGCACCGACGGCACCGACACGATGCTGGAAATGTTGCAGGCCAAGGGGCTGGTCCAGCACAGGGTCAATCCGTGGAAACCGGGCGGAGAGCTAAAGCCCCAGCACGCTGCCCTGCAAGCCGCCGAATCCGAGCCGGTGATGCAGGAATGCGGCTGGGGCATCTGCATGGATGTGGATGAATTCATCAACATCAAGATCGGCGACGGCACTTTGCGCGCCCTCTATGAGGCGATGGGTGAGGCCAACATGATCAGCCTGACATGGCGGCTGATCGGCAATTCCGATGTCGCGCCCTATGAGGACCGCTTCCTGCTGGACCAGTTCACCGATTGCGCCCCCGAAATCATCCGCAAGCCGCATCAGGCCTGGGGCTTCAAGACGCTGTTCCGCAATATCGACATTTACAAGAAACTGGGG
>CALLZQ010000710.1 GCA_937858255.1 uncultured Tabrizicola sp. | reverse complement strand
TACCCCACCGTCGTGCCCGGCGGCACGACACGGGTGCCGCGATCAGGCTCGACCAGCCCGGCCATCACCTTCATCAGGGTCGATTTGCCCGAACCGTTGCGGCCCACCAAGGCCACCCGGTCCCCCGGCTGGACCACCAGCGATAGCCCGTCAAAAACCGGATTGCCGCCGAAGGTCAGCGAGATGTCGGAAAGCTGAAGAAGAGGTGCGCGTGCCATGCCGGTCAGCTATGCGCGCCGCGCGCCAAGGTCAAGCGATCACGCAATGGCGCACGCCCTTCCCTTGACCGCGCGGGGTCAGATCAGGCGCGGCGGCCGGTCCGGGTCCATCCCCGGCGCGGCGGGCGCGGCAGGGTCTTCTCGCACCGGCTCGGGCAGATCAAAACGCAAGGCAACCCGCGCCATCGCCACAGCGGCCGGATCCGCGCCGTGCAGGAACACGACATCGATCTCCCCGGCCTCAATCCCCGAAAACACCAGCGCCTCACGCGCCGCGCCCGCAAGGGCCGTCTCGGCCCCCGGCGCCGCATCGAGAAAGGCCAAGAGATGCCCGCGTCGCCCGCCCTGCCAGATCACCGCCGACAACAACGCCCCCGAGGCAAGTCCCCCCGCCCGCGCCAACTTGGCATCAAGACCGCTGACCAGTGCCTCGGGCAGCCCCTTGGGCGCCAGAAACCGCTCGGGCAGGCCCTCGGCGGCCTCGGGCGCCGCATCCAGCGTCTCGGCCAGCCAGTCCATCGCCTCGGCCGGCAGCAGCATTTCCGAGGGCGCCACCCCCAGATTGACGCCAAGGCCAATCCCCTGCCCGCGCAACAGCCCGGCGATCACCCGCCCCGGCAGTGCCGCATAGGGGGCGATCCCGCCCGAGAATTCTGCCAGCCGCTCTTCGCGGTCAAAGACCAGAACGAAAGACCCGGCCTCAAGGTCAAACAGCCGCGGCTCCAGCGTCTCGCCCTCGGCCTCCCGCTCCAGCAAGAGAAACACCTCGCCATCGGCCAGCCGTTCATAAAACCGCAGGCGCAGCGCCTCGTTCTCAGGATCGGCATTCAGCGCCGCATGGGCGGCATCGAGCAGGGTCAGCGGCGCAGCATCGGTCATGTCTTCTCCGGGGCGAGGGCCGCCGCCACATGGGCGCGCAGCGCAGGCACGAGGTCACTCTCGAACCAAGGGTTCTTCTTCAGCCACCCCGTATTGCGCCATGACGGATGTGGCAAGGGAAACACATTGCCCCGCGCCATGTGGTCGCGCCAGTGCCGCACGGTTTCGGTGACATTGCCCGCCCCCAGATGCCAGCGGATCGCCGCGCCCCCAACCGCGAGGATCAGCCGCGCCGACCTCAGATGCGCCATGGCCCGGTCGCGCCATGTCCGCGCGCAAACCGGCGGCGGCGGCAGGTCCGATCCCTTGGCATCATAACCGGGAAAGCAAAAGGCCATCGGCAGGATCGCCACCCGGCTCTGGTCATAGAAGGCCACCTCATCCAGACCCAGCCAATCCCGCAACCGGTCCCCCGAAGGGTCGGTAAAGGGCCGACCCGAGGCATGGACGCGCGCGCCCGGCGCCTGCCCGGCAATCACCAGCCGGGCCGAGGGCCGGAACCAGACCACCGGGCGCGGCTGGTGCGCCGTTGCCGTCGCGGCGAAGCGCCCGGCGCAAAGCCGGCAGGCCGTGATTGCGGCGCCAAGCTGTTCGGCATCGGTCTCCTGTGGGCCCGCGCCGCTGTCGCCACCACTGCCAACGCTATTGCCAATCCTGACCATCTTTCCCACCTCTCTGCGCCCTCTTCTTCCCTACCCCAACGCCGCTCTCAGGCCACGGGGCCGCCCCACGCCCGACATCGCCCCGGCACCGCGGCAGCGCCGGCGGCGGGGGTTCGATGCCCCCGCCGCCGGCTCTGCCTTGCCCCATTTCGGGCCGCGTCGCCGGTCTTGCAGCCCAGAGCCTTGCCTTCCCGCAACACCTTTTCGCCGCCAGAGGGGCAAATGTTGCAGCCGGAGGCGTGAGTTGTTAGATCCGCCAGACGCCGAAGGCCCCGCCCTCTCATACACAGGCCTCTCACAGACAAACCGGATCCCGGCCCGCCCATCGCTTACCCCCGCTCTTCCCAGATCCAGCCCCGCATCCGATAGTCCCCATGTACCGCGTCTCTCCCTTCGTCCGCCACTTCGCCTTTGCCCTGCTGGGCGGGATCGCGCTGGCAACGCTCTGGCTGACCCTTTCGCCGGCGAGCTATTACGATGCGATCGAATGGCGGCTGCTGGAACTGTCCCTGCCCCCGTCCTGGGCGATTCAACCCTTGGTGCTGACCCCGCAATCGGTGGTTTCCGAAGGGCTGATGGCGCTGTTTTTGTTCTTCGTCGGCAAGGAATTGTGGGAGGCGCTGATCCTGGAACGCGGGGCGCTGTCGGGGCGCCGTGCCTGGCTGCCGGTGGGTGGCATGCTGGGCGGCTGGCTCGGGGCGGTTCTGATGTGGCTCATCACGGCCGCCCTTTTCGAGACTGCGATTGAGGCGACGCCGGGGGTGGGCTGGGCGGTGCCTGTCGGCTCGGATGTGGTTCTGGGCTATCTGGTCGGCCGTCTGGTTTTTGGGGCGGGCCATCCGGCGCTGCATCTGTTGCTGTTGATCACCATCGGCAATGATATCGCCGGGCTGATCTTGCTGGGTCTTGCCTTTCGGGGGGGGGTTTGGGGGGTGTGGGGGTGGGCGCGGCCCGGGCGGGCGGGGGCGGGGGTCGGGGGGGGTTTGGCCCGCCATGCCCGCCCCGAGCTGACCGAACGCGAGCATCGACGCGCCTTTCAGCTCTGGCCCTATGTGCTGGCCGGTGCCCTTAGCTGGCTGGGGGTGATGCTGGCCGGCCTGCCCGGGGCGCTGGGGCTGTTGCCGGTGATCCCGGTCATTCCCCATGCCGACCGAGCCTTTGGTCTCTTTGCCGAGGCCGAGGAATTCCTGCACGACCCGCTGAACCGGCTGGCGCATCTCTTGGTGCGCCCGATTGCGTTGGTCCTGTTCCTGTTCGGGCTGACCCGGGGCGGGATCGACATTCAGGCCATCGCCCCCACCACCCTCAGCGTGCTGGCCGCGCTCTGGATCGGCAAGCCGCTGGGCCTGCTGGCCGGGATGGGTGCGGCGGCGGCAGACGGGGGGGGGGATTTGGGGGCTGGCGGGGGG
>CALLZQ010000709.1 GCA_937858255.1 uncultured Tabrizicola sp. | reverse complement strand
GCCGACCATTTCCGAACGTCTGAACCGCGCCCGCATGGACCTGCGGATGGGCGTGCCGGTGATTCTGACAGCGGAGGGCCATGCCGCGCTGGTGGCGGCGGTCGAGACCCTGGCCAAGCCGCGGCTGGCCAGTCTGCGCGCCTTGGGGCAACCGGAACTGACGCTGACCGCGCGTCGGGCCGAAACGCTGCGCGTGCAGGTTTATGATGGCGCGGGTGGCGCTGGGGGCGGACCGCGATCTTGACTGGCTGCGGGCCATGGCTGACCCCTCGGACGATCTGCGGTTCCCGATGAAGGGGCCGTTTCAGCCCCTGCGCGACGGGTCGGGTGCGGGGCTGCATCGGGCGGCACTGGCCTTGATCAAATCGGCGCATTTGTTGCCGGCGGCGCTGATTGTCCCGGTCGAGAATGCCTTGATGCTGGCCGCCGAACAGGCCCTGACGCTGGTGCCGCTGGACGATGCGGGTGAGGCGCTGGCCGCGCTGCCCCCCCTGCGCGAGGTCTCGGCCGCGCGGCTGCCCATGGTGGCCAGCGCCGCCGGGCGCGTCCACGTTTTCCGCCCCGAGGATGGCGGCGAAGAACATTACGCCATCGAGATCGGGCGCCCGGACCGCAAGGCGCCGGTGCTGGCGCGGCTGCATTCTGCCTGCTTTACCGGCGATGTGCTGGGCAGCCTGAAATGCGATTGCGGGCCGCAACTGCGCGCGGCCCTTGCGCAGATGGGCGAAGAGGGGGCAGGGGTCCTGCTTTACCTGAACCAAGAGGGGCGCGGCATCGGTCTGGCCAATAAGATGCGCGCCTACAGCCTGCAAGATCAGGGCTTTGACACGGTCGAGGCCAATCATCGCCTGGGCTTTGAGGATGATGAGCGCGACTTTCGCATCGGGGCCGAGATCCTGCGGCGGATGGGGTTCGCCTCGGTCAGGCTCTTGACCAACAACCCGCGCAAGATCGCGATGATGGAGAGTTGCGGTTTGCAGGTGACGGAGCGGGTGCCGCTCAAGGTGGGCGAAACCCGCGAGAATGCCGGCTATCTGGCGACCAAGGCCGCGAAATCGGGACATCTGCTGTGATGGCCCGGGATGTGGTGGTCAATCGCTGGGGCGCGCGTTTTGCCGGGCGGTTTTTCCCCTGTTCGATCGGGCGCGGCGGCATCGTGG
>CALLZQ010000708.1 GCA_937858255.1 uncultured Tabrizicola sp. | reverse complement strand
GCGCGGTGCCGGCGGGGCAGCGTGTGGTGCTGGAGGCTCTGGCCCAGACCGGCACGCCCGGCTTTCTGGACCGGCGCGAATTGGGGGTGGTGAATATCGGGGCCCCCGGCACGGTCCATGCCGATGGGCAGGATTACGCGATGGACAAGGGCGATGTGCTTTACCTGCCGATGGGGACCGGCCCGGTCGCCTTTTCCGGTGAGGGGCGGTTCTATCTGGTCTCGTGCCCGGCGCACCGGGCGCTCGCGCCGCGGCTGGTCCGGCTGGAGGAGGCCAAGAAGCTGACCCTTGGCGCGGCGGAAACCGCCAATCACCGCACCATCAACCAGTTCATCCACCCCGAGGTGATGGAAAGCTGCCAGCTCGTCCTCGGCTATACCCGGTTCCATGGCGGTTCGGTCTGGAACACCATGCCCGCGCATGTGCATGACCGGCGGATGGAGGCCTATCTCTACTTCGATCTCGATCCGGCGCAGCGGGTGTTTCACTTCATGGGCGAGCCGCAAGAAACCCGCCATCTGGTGATCGCCAATGAAGAGGCGGTGCTGTCGCCGCCGTGGTCCATCCATTGCGGCGCCGGTACGGGCAGCTATGCCTTTATCTGGGCGATGGCGGGCGACAATATCGACTACCGCGATGTCGAGATGGTGGCGATGGGGGACCTGCGGTGAGCGGCGATCCCTTTTCGCTGACCGGACAAACCGCGCTGATCACCGGGGCCGGCAGCGGCATCGGACAGGCCATCGCGGTGGCGATGGCGCGGGCGGGCGCGCAGGTGATTGCGGCGGGCCGGTCCTCTTGCGACGAGACGCTCGCCCTGACCGGGGGCGAGGCGCTGACCCTCGACCTCTCTGATCCGATGGCCGCAGCCGAGGTTTTTGCCGCCCGCCGCGTAGATATTCTGGTCAACAATGCCGGGATCATCCGCCGCGCCGACAGCCTTGAATTTACCGAGGCAGATTGGGACGCGGTGATGGATGTGAACCTCAAGGCGGTATTCTTTAGCACCCAGGCCTTTGCCAAGGCCGTGCTTGCCCGGGGCACTGGCGGGCGGGTGATCAATATCGCCTCTCTTTTGTCGTTTCAGGGCGGGATCCGCGTGCCCTCGTACACCGCCGCGAAACATGGGGTGGCGGGGATCACCAAACTGCTGGCGAATGAATGGGCGGCGCGCGACATCAATGTGAACGCCATCGCGCCGGGCTATATCGAGACCGCCAATACCGAGGCGCTGCCCGCCGACCCCCCCCGCAGCGCGGAAATCCTGTCGCGCATTCCCGCGGGCCGCTGGGGCCGGCCCGAGGATATCGGGGCGGCGGCGGTCTTCCTAGCCTCGCCCGCGGCGCGGTATATTCACGGCGCGGTGCTGAACGTCGATGGCGGCTGGCTGGCACGATAGGCGCATGATGACCCAAAGACTGACCCGCACCGAACCCGCCCTGCCCATCGGCATCGTCCATCTGGGCCTCGGCGCCTTTTTCCGCGCCCATGGCGCCGTCTATATTGCCGAGGCGCAGGCCGCTTCGGGCGGCGACTGGGGCATCCTTGGCGTCAGCCTGCAATCGGCGACGACCCGCGATCAACTGGCGCCGCAAGGCGGCAGCTATACCGCGCTGGCACTGGGGCCAGAGGGGCAGACCGCCCGGCATGTGCAAATCGTGCAGAATGTCCTTGTCGCGAAAGAGGATCCGGCGGCTGTGCTGGAGGCGATGGCCGATCCGGCGGTCAGGATCGTGTCGCTGACCGTAACGGAAAAGGGCTATTGCCACGAACCCGCAACCGGGCGGCTGAACCCCGATCACCCCGATATCCGCCACGATCTGACCCATCCCCTGCCCGTCAGCGCGCCGGGCTTTCTGGTCCGCGCCTTGGCGATGCGGCGGGTGCGGGGCCTTGCCCCCTTTACCGTGCTGACCTGCGACAACCTTCCGCAGAATGGCCATGTGGTGCGCCGCGTGGTGCTGGATCTGGCGGGGCGGATCGACCCCGGTCTGGCCGACTGGATCGCGGTTGAGGGGCGCTTCCCCTCAACCATGGTGGACCGGATCGTGCCCGCCACCAAGCCCGAGGATATTGCCGCCGTTGCCCGGCTGACCGGCATGCAGGATGCGGCGCCGGTGGTTCACGAACCCTTTCGCCAATGGGTCATCGAGGATGATTTCGTCGCCGGCGCCCGCCCCGATCTGGGCGCGGTGGGCGTCGAGATGGTCTGCGATGTCACCGAATTTGAGCATATGAAGCTGCGGATGCTAAACGGCACGCATTCCTCGCTGGCCTATCTGGGCTATCTGGCGGGGCACGAGACCATCGCTGATTGCCTGTCTGATCCGGTGTTTGGCCGGTACCTCGACCGGCTGTGGCGGGATGAGATCATTCCCGCCCTGACCGCCCCACCCGGCACCGACCTGAGCGCCTATGCAGGGGCGCTGAAGGCGCGCTATGCCAACCCGGGGATCCGCCACCGCACCTGGCAGATCGCCATGGACGGCAGCCAGAAGCTGCCGCAACGGATTCTGGGCACCCTCACGGCGGGGATCGCGGCGGGGCGCCCCTGCCCCGGCCTCGACCTCGCGCTTGCCGCCTGGTCGATCTATGTGGGCGGCACCGGGCTGGATGGCCAGCCGATCGAGGTGCGCGACCCGCTTGCGGATCGCCTGCGCGCCGCCGCCCTGTCGGGTGACCCCATCGGCGCGCTCTTGGCGATGGCCGAGGTTTTCCCGTCCGCGCTTGCCGCCCCGCTCGCCCCGCGCCTGCGGGCCGCCCGCGCGGCCCTTTTGCAAAATGGCGTCACCGCCGCACTGGAGCAATTGCCATGATCGAAAGCTGGCGTTGGTATGGCCCCTTTGACCGCATCTCCCTGTCTGAAATCGCCCAGACCGGGGCGAGCGGCATTGTCACCGCCCTGCACGAAATCCCCTATGGCGAGGTCTGGCCGCGCGAGACCATCGCCGCCCGGCACGACCAGATCCGCGCGGCCGGGTTTTCATGGGCGGCGGTCGAAAGCCTGCCGGTGCATGAGCGGATCAAGCGCGGTGAGGGCGATCTGGCACCGCTGTTCGCCAATTACCGTCAATCAATGGCCAATCTGTCCGCCGAGGGCGTGACGACGATCTGCTACAATTTCATGCCGCTCTTGGACTGGACGCGCACCGATCTGGCAGCGCCTGTGGCGCGGGGCGGTACCTGCCTGCGGTTTGAGGCCGCCAAGATGGCGGCTTTTGAGATCTACATGCTGGGCCGCGCTGAGGCAGAGGCCGATTACCCGCCCGAGGCCCTGCAAAAGGCCGCCGTCTGGTATCAGGGAGCGGACGAGGCCGCGCGTGCGGGCCTCCTCAATTCCATCATGTCGGGCCTGCCCGGCGCCTATGACCGCTATGACATTGCCGGCCTGCGGACGGCCCTGCGCGGCTATGACGGGCTGGGA
>CALLZQ010000707.1 GCA_937858255.1 uncultured Tabrizicola sp. | reverse complement strand
GGTTGGAAAAGGCCCACATCGGCCAGCCCTCTGGCGCGGCGGCGAAAAACCCCTCGATCCGGCTGCGGAAATGCGCGGCACTGAACTCTGGCCCCAGCATGTCAAAGCTATAGGCCATATGCAGCCGTCCGGGCTGGGTATATTCCGCCATCAGCCGCAGATTGCGATAGGGCGCATCGCCCACCTCGCCCACCATCGTCCGGTCCGGGTATTCGTCCAGCAGCGCCCGCAGCCGCGCCAGCCAGGCGAGGTTCTCGGGCCGAGATTTCGAGAATTCATGATCCTGCAGATCATAGGGATTGACCGGGGGCAGATTGTCACGCGGCGCCAGCGGCCCGTTCGAACGCAACAACCGGTCGTGGAAATAGTAATTCACCGTGTCGAGGCGGAAGCCATCCACCCCCCGTTCCAGCCAGAACCGCAAGACCGACAGGGCCCAGTCCTGCACCTCGGGATTGTGAAAATTCAGATCGGGCTGACTGGGCAGGAAATTATGCAGGTAATATTGCCGCCGCCGCGCATCCCATTCCCAGGCACTGCCGCCAAAGACCGAAAGCCAGTTGTTCGGCGGGCTGCCATCGGGTTGCGCATCGGCCCAGACATACCAGTCGGCCTTGTCGCCCGCGCGCGCCATGCGGCTGGCCTGAAAATAGGGATGCTGGTCAGAACTGTGCGAGATCACCTGATCGATGATCACCTTCAGCCCCAGTTCATGCGCCCGCGCAACCAGCGTGTCGAAATCGTCCAGCGTGCCGAACAGCGGGTCGATGTCGAAGTAATCCGAAACATCATAGCCCATATCGGCCATCGGGCTGCGAAAGATCGGCGAAAGCCAGATCGCCTCGACGCCTAGGCGGGCCAGATAGGGCAACCGCCGGGTAATGCCCGGCAGATCGCCGATGCCGTCACCATCCGAATCCTGAAACGAGCGGGGATAGACCTGATAGGTCACTGCGCCGCGCCACCATTCCTGCATTTCTTCCCCACCGTCGCTGGCCCTTGCGGGCATCCGGGTGAAGATAGGGGTAATCGGCGGGGGTTTCAAAGCGTTTTGGAAGACAAGCCCGGCCCCGCGGGCATGATGGGATCAAATCGCATCTGCTCCGGGCAATTTCAAAAAAAAGGCGGCCCCGGAGGGCCCCGCCAATCTCATTGCGCCACTGGGAGGAGGTGCGGCGCAATGCCCGTTCGGGAATTACTTCGCAGCAGCGGCGGCCTTCTTGGCAACCGAGGTCACTTCGGCAGTGGCCTTCTTGACAGCGGCGGTCGCGTCTTCCGAGAAGTCCTTGCCGGCGGCCAGCATCAGCTCGACGGGTTCCCTCTGGACTTTCTTTGCGACTTCCGCGAAGGCGGCCCTGTTCTCGGCCGCCATCTCCGCGCTCCAGACCAATGATCCGCTGTTCACGGCCGCC
>CALLZQ010000706.1 GCA_937858255.1 uncultured Tabrizicola sp. | reverse complement strand
GGACAGGGGGAAAGGCCATCCAGATGTCGATGGCCCGGCTGATGACGATATCGGTCCAGCCACGCAGATACCCGGCCAACAGGCCAAGGCTGGCGCCGATCACACAGGTGATGCTGCCCGCAATCAGCGCGACGACAAAGGCGATGCGCGCACCATACAGGATACGACTCAGGACATCGCGGCCAAGGCTGTCGGTGCCAAGGTAATATCCGGGCTCAGCCCCCGCCATCCATGCGGGGGGCATCCGGCCCAAGAACAGATCCTGCGCCAGCGGGTCATGCGGGGCAATCCACGGCGCCAGCAGGGCGGCCAGTGCCAGAAACGCCAGCCACCCCGCCGACAGCCACAGCCGCGCGCCGGCCCGCCGGCGGACAAGGGCGCGAGCGTCAGCCATGGCGCAGCCTCGGGTTCAACAGCGCATAGGACAGATCGACCAGCAGGTTCACAGCGGTAAAGATCGCCGCGAACAGGATCACGATCCCTTGGATCAGCGGCAAATCGCGGTTGATGACGGCATCAATCGCCATGTTGCCCAACCCTTCATAGGAAAACAGCCGCTCGATTATGACGGTACCGCCGATCAGAAAGGTGAACTGCACGCCCACCAGCGTCAGCGTCGGCAGGATCGCGTTGGGCAGCGCCTCGCGGGTGATGACATGGTTCTCGCCGTAGCCCTTGGTGCGGGCCAGCGTCACATAGTCGAGGTTCATGGTTTCCTTGAGGCTTTGTTTCAGAAGCTGGCCGATGATCGCCGCCAGCGGAATGGCAAGGGCAAGCGCCGGCATGAACATATGGCTGACGATATCGGCCCAAAGGTCGAACCGCAGACGCAGCACGCTCTCGAACAGGTAGAAGTTGGTGGTAAAGGGCAGGTCAAGGCTGGGTGTCACCCGGCCCGAGATGTGAAAGACCGGCCAGAGCACCCCGAACAAGAGGATCAGGATCAGGCCCCACAGGAAATCCGGCACCGATAGGGCCATGCCATTGGCAATGTCGATCCCGGCCTCGACCTTGGTGCCACGGCTGCGCGTGCCGGTCAGGGCCATGAACCCGCCGATGATGACGGCGATGACCAGTGCCATGACTGAGAGTTCCAGCGTGGCCGGCAGCCGCCCGAGGACCAGCGACAGCACCGGCTGGCGCGAGGTGATCGAATTGCCGAAATCGCCCTGCAACACCCCGCCCGCCCAGATCAGGAACTGCTCAGGGATCGACTTGTCGAGGCCATAAAGCGCGGTCAGGCGCGCCACGTCATCCTCGGTTGCGCCGGGTGGCAGCATCAGGGCAATCGGGTTGCCGGGCACGATGCGGATGACGACAAAGACGGCGACGGCCACACCGATCAGCGTGACTGCCGTGGTGGCCAGCCGGAGAAGAAAGGTTCGGAAAAGCTGCATCCGGTTTTCAATGTT
>CALLZQ010000705.1 GCA_937858255.1 uncultured Tabrizicola sp. | reverse complement strand
CCCACATCCACACCGGCAAATTCGTGCGTAACTTCATGCAGGAAACCGCCTTTGGCCACCCCTTCTTCAAGGCCACCCGCCGCATCAACGACGAACACCAGATCGAAAAGGTCGGTGAGAAGCTGCGCGGCATGATGCCCTGGATCGCCAAGGGCAAGATGGTCGACAAGGCCCGCAACTAAGCACCACGCGAGACCCGGACTTTTCCAAAAGTCCGGGCAAAATTCTTGCAAGAATTTTGGCCCGGGGCACCACCCTCGGGCCTCTTTCTTTGATCGTTCAGACCGCCGCCTCGACCGCGCCGACGATCTCATCGACCACAGCGCGCAGCATGCCCTCATCTTCGCATTCGGCCATCACGCGGATCAGTGGTTCGGTCCCCGATTTGCGGATCAGGATGCGACCCTTGCCCTTGATCCGCTCGGCGCTGGCCTCGATGACAGCCTGAACGGCCTTGGCCTCCAGAGGTTTTGCCCCCTCGGCAAAGCGGACATTCTTCAGCATTTGCGGCACGGTCTGGAATTGCCGGGTCAGCTCACTGGCCGGCTGCCCGGTCCGCGCCATCTCGGCCAGAAATTGCAGGCCCGCAATCAGCCCGTCGCCGGTGGTCGCATAGTCGGTCATGACGATATGGCCCGACTGTTCGCCCCCCAGATTAAACCCGCCCTCGCGCATCCGCTCGACCACATAACGGTCGCCGACCGCCGTCCGCTCCAGCCGCACCCCCCGCGCCGCCAGATGCCGCTCCAGCCCGAGGTTTGACATCACCGTGGCGACCAGCGCCCCGCCGCGCAGCTTGCCCTCTTCGGCCCAGCGTGTCGCCAGCATCGCCATGATCTGATCGCCATCGGCCACCTGCCCGTGCTGGTCGAGGATCATTACCCTGTCGGCATCGCCATCAAGGCAAATCCCCACATCGGCGCCATGCGCCACCACGGCTTCGGCGGCGGTCTGGGTATGGGTACTGCCGCAGCGGTCGTTGATATTGGTGCCATTGGGCGAGACGCCAATCGGCACAACGGTCGCGCCCAGTTCCCACAGCACCTCGGGCGCCGCCCGATAGGCCGCGCCATTGGCACAATCGATCACCACTTTCAGCCCATCCAGCCGTACCCCCGCCGGAAAGGTCGTCTTGACGAATTCCTGATAGCGGCCCCGGCCATCCTCAATCCGCTTGGCGCGCCCAATGTTCTGCGCCTGTGCAAGCTGGATTTCGGCCGAAACGATGCTCTCGATTTCCGCCTCGGCCTCCGCGACTGTCGGCACGCGCGGAGGCTTGCCGCCCCCTTGCCGTGCAAGGTCCGGCAGCGCTTCGATCGCGGCATCTGCCGATCCGTAGCAGTTTATCAGGG
>CALLZQ010000704.1 GCA_937858255.1 uncultured Tabrizicola sp. | reverse complement strand
GGCTTTGTGCGCCTGAGACCTTGATGGATGAGGCGCGCGCCCTCGCCGCCGACAGCCTGTTGGCCAGTCCAGCGCATGTGGCCGGGATCAAGGCGCTGATCCCGCGCTAGAGCGATCAGGGCTTGCGGATCGTGTCGCCCAGGTCGAGCGTCGGGGTCAGTTCAATGATCTCGCCGCCGATCTGCCCGCCCGGACGCTTGCCCGAGATGATCTCGGCCGCCGCCCGGCCAATCTCCAGCCGGCAGGCATCCATCGTCGCCAGCCGGCGTGGCAGGCCATCCAGCAACTCAACGCCGTTGAACCCCGCCAGACCGATCTTGCCCGGCACATCAATCCCCTGATCAAGGCAGTAGAGCAGCCCGCCCGCACCGATCATGTCATTGGAATAATAGATGAAATCAACCTCGGGCGAACGGCGCAGGATCGCCTCGGTCATTTCGCGCCCCTTCAGTAGGGCCGAGCCCCCCGAATAGAACTCGCGGTCGGCGAGCGTCAGCCCGGCCTTGGCAAGCGCCTCTTCAAAGCCTTCAAGTCGTTTCTTCGCCCGGTGGTCATGCGGCATCTGCGTGCCCAGAAAGGCGATGCGCCGGTAACCTGCGGCGATGATCGCCTCGGCCATCTGCCGACCGGCACGGCGATGCGAGATGCCAACGGCAGAATCGACGGGCGATCCGTCGATATCCATGATCTCGACCACCGGAATCCCGGCCTGGGCCAGCATGGCATGCGAGGCCTCGGTATGTTCCAGCCCGGCCAGAATCACGCCCGAGGGGCGCCAGCTCAGCATTTCATACAGAACCGCCTCTTCGCGTTCAGGCAGGTAATTGGTCACGCCCACCACGGGTTGCAGCCCGGTATCTTCGAGCACGTCAGAGATGCCGGTCATCACCTCGGGAAAGACCATGTTCGACAGCGAGGGGATAATCACCCCCACCAGATTGACCCGCTGACTTGCCAGGGCGCCGGCGATCTTGTTCGGCACATAGCCAAGGCTGCGCGCCGCTTCGAGAACCCGTTCCCGTGTGGTTTCTGACACATCGCCGCGATTGCGCAGCACCCGGCTGACCGTCATCTCGCTGACACCCGAGGCTTCTGAAACATCACGGAGCGTCAAGGTGCGGCGAGGGTCTTGCATCGGGGTTTTGGACACGGGAACAGCCTTGTCTGGGGCGCTTTGGAATTTTCTTGTTACCGCTAATGATCCCCCTTGTCCAAGCCAAGTTTTCGCGCTATGTTACCGCTAACAGCCGCTTCGTGCGGATGGCGATATCCAAAGCGTCCTGCAAGCTCTCAACCCAGACGCAATGGACCCAAGGGGGGAGTGGTGGGCCAAAAATTCACTCCCCCTTTTTCATTTCCCCGGTGTGTGACTTGCGAAAGTTACGGAATTTGCCCATGAAGGCGCAGTGGTCCCGTGGCTCAACTGGATAGAGCAGCCCCCTCCTAAGGGGCAGGTTACAGGTTCAAGTCCTGTCGGGATCACCACATTCTTATTTTAAATCAATTGTTTGACGGATTGACCTTGGAGCTTCGCGCAGCAGTTTGCAGGATTATTCGGTCCACTTCGCACGGAATCCGGGCTTTATCTGTACAAACCTGTACAAATGGCTGCTCATCGCGCTGCTGCGGTCAGGTGCAGCCCAAATGAAAACCCCGGCTCGGCGGCAACCGAAACCGGGGTCAAAGTTCATGTGAAAGCATCCGACTTTCCCGAAACTTAGAGCATCACCTGAGGGAGGCCGGCCAGGAAAGAGGTGCTCTCATGACACATCACCTCACACATGGCGGTTTGTCGGATGGCATGACGCGCTGGCAGTTCTTCGGACTGATCAACAAGGCGCGGCGCCGGCCGGGTCTCAGCAACGGGGCCGTCTCCTATCTAGAAGTCGCGATCTCCAACCCACTGGACCTGCACCGGTTCTGTTCCGGTCAGGTGCTCATGTTAGGCGGCCCTCTGTTCGAAGGCCACGGGTGATTTCCAGTCGAGGGCTGAGTGTTTGCGTCGCGGGTTGTAGAAGCCGTTGATGTATTCGAAGAGGGCGATCTCGACCTCGCGACGGGTTTGCCAGTAGCGGCGCCAGACCAGTTCGGCTTTCAGAGACTTGAAGAAGCTCTCGACGGCGGAATTGTCGTAGCAATTTCCCTTTCCATCATTGAAACCTTGAATCCGTGCTTGCGCAGGGGCTTTTGATAGTCGTGGGCACAGTGTTGCGATCCGCGATCCGTGTGATGAACGCAACCCGGTGGCGGCCTTCGGATCGCGATCGCCATGTTCAGCGCCCGCGAAGCCAGATCCTGTTTCATGCGATTGCTGAT
>CALLZQ010000703.1 GCA_937858255.1 uncultured Tabrizicola sp. | reverse complement strand
ATGGCTTGCCCGCATCCTTGAGCGCGGCGACATAGCCCTCGAACAGATCGGCGACGGTGCCGGGGCGAGTGTCGGTGGCGATCTTGATGCTACGCCCCTTCTGGATGACGTCCGCGAAGTCGCGCTTGTAGATTTCCCAGACCAGATGCATCGACAGGTCGTCAAAGTAATCCTCGACCGGGTGCAGGCGTTTGGGGCCATGCCCCTCGCTCTCGTTGAACCGGGGGATCGCCTTGATGTCGATGGGCACAGGCGTCTTCACATGATCCAGCACCTCTTGCATCCCGTCGTTGAACCGCTCGGTAAAGAAGATGTGGTCGTAGCGCCCACCGTTGCAGATGTAGGTTGAGATGTGGCCCGACATCGCTGACCAGTGGATGTCCGGCTCCATCGGCTTTTTCCAGCGGATGGTATCGCGCGCAAACAGCAGAAAGCGACGGAAACTTTTCACCTGATCAAAGGCGAAGTCATCCTCGGGGCTGCCAACCTCGACCCCGTATTTCTGCGCCAGTTGCGGCACCAGATTGCCGCGATAGCGTTTGCCGTTGCGCTGGATACCGGCGATCTTGTCAAAAAAGCTGGAGAGGATGCGGGTGTAGGGATTGCGCACACAGGTAAAGGCATAGCTCTTGTGCGCCTTGACGTTCTTCTCGATCAGCGGCTGGCTGGCATCCTGCGCCCATTTGTGCAGCCCGTCCTTGGAATCGTGGATATCGCCGTCAAAAAAACGCCCGTGGTCCGAGTAGAACATGATCTGACCGATGGTCGAGCAGGCACATTTCGGGACGACCCGATAGACCATGCTCTCGCTTTCCGTCATCCATGTGCCGGGGAAACCCATTCTTCTGCTCCGTCGCTTGCCGGGCTTTTTGCTGCCCGATCATCCTACTTGATGTCAAATTTGCAAATAAACCCTGTCGTTTCAATCTGTGATAAAGCTATTTAGGGAAACAGTGACTCGTCTGCCGCGGAAATCGTCGCCGAGATGGCAAAGATTGCCTACATACTCTTGACCCATAAGGACCCGGAGGGCGTGATCGCCCAATCCGAGCGGCTGACGGCTGCCGGCGACTATGTGGCGATCCACTATGACGCCCGCTCACCGCTCAAGGATTATGAGAAGATCCGCACCGCTCTGGCGAACAACCCCGGTGTCGCCTTCACCCCGCGCAGGGTCAAATGCGGCTGGGGAGAGTGGAGCCTGGTCGAGGCCTCGCTGATGGCGGTTCGGGCGGCGGTTGAGAGTTTCCCGCGCGCCACGCATTTCTACATGCTGTCGGGCGACTGCATGCCGATCAAATCGGCCGAATACGCCCATGGTTTTCTGGATCGCGACGATGTGGACTACATCGAGAGTGTCGATTTTTTCAATTCCGACTGGATCAAGACCGGCATCAAGGAAGAGCGGCTGGTCTACCGCCATTACTTCAATGAGCGGACCCACAAGGCATGGTTCTACCGCTCGATGGCCTTGCAGGATAAACTTGGGCTAAAGCGCAAGGTCCCGGCGGATATCCAGATGCAGATCGGCAGCCAGTGGTGGTGCCTGCGCCGCCGCACCATCGAGTTCCTGCTCGACTTCTGCGACCGCCGCCGTGACGTGATGCGGTTTTTCCGCACGACCTGGATCCCCGATGAGACGTTCTTTCAAACTCTGGTCCGCCATCTGGTGCCCGAGCATGAGATCCGCTCACGCACGCTGACCTTCCTGATGTTCACCGATTACGGGATGCCGGTGACGTTTTACAACGATCACTATGACCTGCTGCTGACTCAGGATTACCTGTTTGCCCGCAAGATCAGTCAGGATGCCAAGGAACTGAAAGATCGTCTGGGCAAGCTCTATACGTCCAAGGGCGTGCGGTTCCAGATCTCGAATGAGGGGCGGGGCCTGTTCAAATTCCTGTCCGGCCGGGGCCGGATCGGGCGCCGGTTTGCCCCCCGCTTCTGGGAACGCGAAAGCTCGATCGGGCGCGAGCGGCGGCTGATGATGGTGACGTGCAAGAAATGGCATGTGGCCAAGCGGTTGGTCGACCGCGTGCGGCAGGTCACGAACACGCCGGCCATCGACTATCTGTTCAATGAGGATTCGACCGCGCTGCCGGATCTGGGCGGCATCCAGTCGACGCTGGAAAAGCGCACCCGCCACCGCCGGGCGCTGGTCAGGATGCTGTTCGACTATTGGGAGACCGACAAGCTGGTGTTCTGCATTGACCCGGCGAATGTCGATCTGATGCAGGATTTCTATAATGACAAGGCCGTGGTCCGCTTGCTGGAGATTGAGTGCGATTTCACCGATGAGTACCTGATGGGCCATGCGCGGCGGGTGGGGCTGGCGGGGGATCGCACCCCGCAGGAAACCATCGACCGGCTGCTGCCGACCATCCGCTATGATGTCAGGTTTGAATCCGACCGGATCCGCGATGCGGGCTTTGCCGGGTTCCACCGCATCCGGCAGTCGGCGAGTGTCGATGAAAACACCGTGCCCCTCGCGGAATTCCTTGATATTCCCGTGGACAAGGCGCGCGAGATCGCCGCGACCGAATATCTCTTCGTCGATTGAGGACTGACCCTTGGCTTACGACCCGAACAATATCTTTGCCCGCATCCTGCGTGGTGAAATCCCGAACAAGACCGTTGCGGAAAGCGCCCATACGCTTGCCTTTCTGGACATCAACCCCTCGGCCCCAGTGCATGTGCTGGTGATCCCCAAGGGGGCTTACGTCGATTTTGCCGATTTCGCCGCCAATGCCAGTGCCGAAGAGATCACCGATTTTCACCGCACCGCCGCCAAGGTCTGTGAGATTACCGGGGTAAAGCCGGGTGAAGGCTTCCGCGCCATCACCAATTCGGGTGCCCATGGGGTGCAGGAAGTTCCGCATTACCATCTGCATATTCTGGGCGGTCGGGTGATGGGCCGCATGGTTGCCCGGGCCGAGTGACAGGGTGCCGCCGGTGGTCTGCCCCGCCCATGAGCGGCCCACCTGCGACCTAGGTCCAATTCCTTTGCCCCCGCAGGCCCCGTCATAATCGGGCAGAGCGCAGGGGGGCGAATGGCGTGGCCATGGGTTATCGACGGTCGGATGGGGCGCGTCGCCGCTGCCCTTGCCGCGTTGGTGCCGATGGCGGCGCTGATCCTGTTTGGCCTGCGGCTGTTTGAGGCCGAGGCGGCGGCTGACGCGCAGGATCACTGGCGGCATTGGCAGGCAGTGGCGGACGGGCAGGCCCGAACCATCGCGGCGACAGCCGAGGCGCGGGCCGGCGGGCTGATCGCGCTGATGGGGGCGACCTATGCCACGCGGGGCGCCGAAGGGTTGCGCAGCGCCTATCTGGCCGAGCCCGATCTGGCGATGGTGGCGCTGTTCGATCCCACCGGCCAGCGGCTTTATCCGCCGCCGCAGGAATTGCCGATCTATGCCGAGGCCCGGCAACTTGAGCAAGCGACAGCCGCCCTGATCGAGGCGCGGCGCCGTTCCCCCGAGGCGATCGGTTGGGGCGGTGCGGTCTCTTTGCCGGTGGCAGAAGGGGCAGCGCCGGTTCTTGCCTGCGGTCCGCACGACGGACTGGAGATGTGCCTGTTTTTCCGCGCGGATGCTTTGCTGCCCGAGGCGGGCGCCTTTCGGCTGATGGCGATGCAAGACACGACCGCGGCTCAGGTCCGCGCACCGCTGGCCGCGCCCTTTCATGGGGTCGCCGTCGTGGCCGATCTGCCCATCGGGACACCAAGGGATTGGCGCGGCTTGGTGATCCTGCTGTTGCCCGCCCTCGGCGGAACCGCCTTGGCGATCTGGCTGTTATGGCTGGCCCATCGGGCCGAGGTGCAGGTTGAAACCTATCGGCGCACCGTGCTGGCGGAACTGACGCATGGACTGCGCACGCCGCCGACCAATATCCGGCTGTTCGCCGCACTGATCGCCCGGGGCGATGGCGATTCCGCCCGGCAGGCGCAGATCATCGCCGATGAGGCGGCAGCCCTGAGCGGCCTTGTCGATACCGCGCTGGATGTGGCGATCGCCGGGCCCGGCGCGACTGGTACGGG
>CALLZQ010000702.1 GCA_937858255.1 uncultured Tabrizicola sp. | reverse complement strand
TTCCAGGCGCATCTGCCGCAAACCGTCTTCCTGATCGCGGACATAATCGGTCTGGGCCTGCGCCAGCTCATCCAGCGACCGGGCGCGCTGCCGCTGTGCCGCCGCATTGGCCAAGACGGCGTCATTGGTTTCCGCCAGCACGCGCTGGTATTCCCGTTCTGTCTGAAGGGCGATCCGGACCTGCGGGTTGCGCTCGGCCGCGATCCGGGCGTCAAAGCGGTCGAGGACCTCTCCATTCTGGATATCGAACAGCGCTTTTTGCTGGTCGCGGCGCGCCTCCTCCCCGGCCCTGGTGATCGCCCGCAGGCGCAACAGCACCGCCTCGAGCCAGGGCAGCTTCTTTTTCTGGATCTCGATCTCGGCCTCGGCCAGCGCATTGGCCCGCAGCCGTTCGGCATTGCTGGCCCCGATCAGGTCCACCTCGCGGCGCAGCGCCTCAATCGACGCGACCTGTTCAAGGGCTGACATCCGCTTGGCGTCCAGCAAGGCCCGCTCGCGCGCAAGCTGCTGTTGCGACAGCGCCTCGCGGGCACGGGCCGCGTCCTCGCTGTCCTTATCGACCCCGAGTTCTTCGAGCTTGATCTCCAGCCGGGCGCGCGCCTCGCCGGCCCGTACCCGCTGGACCACGAGACTGTCTTCGCCGCTGGCAAGGATCGCTGCTGCCAGTTCGGCTTCCTGGCGGTACCCCAAGACCATCTGGTCGATCTGCTTGCGGGCCGCATCGGCTTGCGCCGTGCCATCCATCAGGGCTTTCTGCTCAAGGAGGGCAAGGTTTTGCTCGAGGAGGACCTGCAGCAGCGCCTCCTCGTCATCGGTGCGCTTCCCGTCGAAGTCGATGGCGGCGATGGATTGGTCGAGCAGCGGCCCCATCGCTGCCTTCATCCGATCGAGGCGCTTGACCGGATCGATCTCGAACCGCGCCGAATCGAAGACTGTCATGGCCTCGCGCACTGCGCCGGCCGTCTCACGCGCCAGTTGATCGCCGAGGTCGAGGCCGAAGGTCCTGGACAGGGTCTTCAGATCGGCACCATAGCCACTGGCTGCCCCGCCCAGGATCAGGCCCATCCCGTCTGTCGCGGCGCCGAAAGCATTGCTGGCGTTGTCCAGCGCCTGAGCGCGCTTGAGTTTTTCCATCTCGCGATAGAGATCGCGCGCGGCGGCGGCATCGGCGCCGAAGCGCTGCGCCAGCGTCGAGGTGGAACTTGCCGCCTCACGGGCCACCTCCCGATATTCCGACATCGTGGCGGACAGTTCGCCCATTGCCTCTTCGAGCGTCATGGCCTTTTTCTGCAACGAGGCCAGCCACTGGATACCGGCCGCACCCAGAGAGACCAGGCCGATGGTGACAAGGCTGGTCGGGTTGACAATCGACATCAGCCCGGCAGCCAGGCCGCGGGCCGCCGTCGCGCCACCGCCCATGGCCTGGGCGATGCCCGCAAGCTGCGAGCCTTGCTGCAGGCCGATCATCAGGGGGTTCATGCCCATCGCGGCCGTGACGCCGATATCGAACCCTTGTGCGCCGATGTTCGAAGCGTAAAAGGCGCCGGCATTGCCTGTGGTCCGGCTGCCGCCCGGACCGGCAACGGGCGATAGCATCCCGGCCGCCGCCGCACGGGCGGCAGCGGCTTCCCGCGCCGAGATCGCCCCGAGCTTTTCGGCCTCGGCAATCCGCTCGAGCTGTTGCTCATAGGCCCGGCTGACCGCAAAGAGCGGGTTGAAAGACGCCCGGATGTCATCCAGGGCGGCCCGGTAAGAGGCCCCTGCCGCCGCCGTCGCGACAAAATCATGAGCCTGATCGCGGACCGACGTGGTCAGCCCCTCGACGGTCTCCCGGAACTTCCCCGCCGCTGTCGCGCTGGTCCTGAAGGCAGCCTGCAGCGGGTTCAGGTTCGCCACCGGCGCGGTCATTCCCAGTGCCTGCGCCTCAAGGGATTGCGACGACAGGAATTGGCGGCGCGCGGTCGCAAGCGCGGCCTGCGCATTCGTGACACGCGCGGTCTCTGCTGCCAGCGCCTGCAGATCGGCGGTTTGCTTGCGCGCCGTCTTGCTGACCTGATCGCCGGCGGCAGAGACCGCCCTGAAGGACCCTGCCAGATCCGTCAGCCCGGCCTTTCCGGCAGCGGTATCCGCGCGGAAGACAAGGGCGAATTGGAACTGGTTCGTGGTCATGTCTCACCTTCGGCAAAAGTGGCCAGCGCTTCGGCTTCCACCCCGCGGAGGCCCGCAAAACCGTTATTGCCATCTAGGCCCCCCTCGGGCGGGCGGCGCCCCACCCCCCCGCCGACGGCGCCGTAATCGAGACCCAGCCAGACGATCCCTCCCATGCCGGCGGCTACCCGCCATTGCGTCTGCACCGCCATCCAGACCTGAAACGAGGCCCAGTTCTGCGGCAGTATCTCCAGCACATCGGCCGCGGGCCGGTCTTCCTGCACCTCAACACTGACGCCCATGGCGGCGAACTGGCGGGCGATCTCGGCATCGATCGTGGCCGGGACCCGGCTGTCCGACCGGCCCTGCCGCGCGAGCGCCCAAGCCCGCGCGGCAGCCTTCAGTTTCCCAGGCGCGCGACCTCGCCGGAAAGCGATGCCGTCAGGGCCTCCTGCACCGCGCGGCGGAACCAGGACTGGGCAAGAGCTTCCTTCAGGGCTGCCGGCGTGAAGGGCACCAACTGGCCGTCTTCGCCGACAACGTCATCCCAGTTGCGGATCTGCGCCAGTGCATCCCGGGTTTCGTTTTCGACCAGTTCTGCCAGCGAGGAGCAGGCGGCGGCGCGCTCCTGTGCGGCGAGCTGCTCATCGCGCGCATAGGGTTCGAATTGCAGCCGCAGCACTTGCTCGATCACGGCGCCGGGCACCTCGGGATCGGGCAGACGAACGGTCACGGGCCCCCAGTAACGCCGGGTCTTTGCCAGAACGAACTTCATCAGCGCACCTTGATCTTCAATTCGTCCCGCCCCGACACAGGGCACAGGGACAGGGGCAGCGAATAGTTGATCAACCCGTCGGTCTGACCCTGCGACGGCACTCCGATCTCGACCGCCGGGGCGGTGATCTCGACGATATTGCCGTCAGCTGTGCCGTGGATCAGGCTCAACGCGCCCCGGGTCCGTGCCTGTGCCCGCTGGAACCAGTTGATTTCCGCCAGCGAGCGCGCCTCGACAACGATCGTGCCGGTCGATTTGCGATCAGAGACCAGGACGCGCTCATCGCCGATCAGGAAGCGCGGCGTCAGCACATTGCCCAGATCGAGCGAAACGGATTCGGCCACGGCCGTCCAGCCATGCAGGGTAAGGACCGTGTTCGCCTTGTTGACGATGACGGGAGGGATCCACCCGGTCATGGTGACGGCGGGCAGCACCGTGTCGGTCACTGACCCGAGCAAACCGACAAGCGAGAAGCGGTATTTGGGGATAGCCTTGGGTGAGACATTGATAGTGACGTTTGCCTGCGCGCCGAGAAAAATGTGCTGGACGCCGTCAGCGTTGAACCGCACCGATCCGGACTCGATGCCGTCTTCGATGATCTGGTAATCGACGGCCGTGGCGGCGGTGACGGTTTCCGACATGCCGCAGGCGCGCAGGAGGCTGCCGTACTTGGGCACCGTCCCCTTGACGCCGGAACCTGCGATCTCGACATCGAATTCGATGCGCCCATGTTCGGCGGTCAGGAGTTTTCCCTGATTGCCGAAGTACGGCAGCATCAGATCGCGCTCGACTTCTTCAGCCTGAAGCGGCGTGAAGGTGATATTGGTGGCCACGATGGCATTGGTGGCGGCCGGGGCCGCATCGGTGCCATAGACAGTCTCCAGCTTGTGCAACATGGCGAGCTTGTGCCAGCGACGAACGGGCATGATCAGGTCCTTTTCTTCGCGGGCGGCGCAGCCTTGGCCACCCTGGTTTCGGGATCAAGAGAGGGTGCGGCGGGCGGCGGATCGCCCGAATTGGTCCCAGGTGGGCCGGCGCTCTCGGGCGCGGGCCCCTCCTCTGCGTCCGGTCCCGGATCAGCAGGAGTGAGGGCGCCGGTCTCGGCGTCGCGGACCCATCGGCCGCCATGGGGGGGAATATCGGTCATGGTCACTCTCCTGTCAGGAAACGCGCAGTCTCCCAGGTCTGGACGTAAATGCTGACACCGGTCGTGACGGGGCTGCTTTCCCCACCCACCAGCTCGCAGGGCTCGGCGCCGGGCGGCTCCCAGCCGGCCAGCAGGGCCTCTATCTGCGTCTTGAGAGCATCGAACTGGACGGCCCGGTCCCCGCCCATCAGATGGTCATAATGGCGGATGACGATTCCGGTCAGGAACTGCACGGCGACGCGCTGGCGGAAGCCACCGGTCGCGAGGCTCTGCTTGCTCGCCCCCTCTCGCCACGGCATGACAATGACCGTGCCGGTATCGACCTGACCCGCGCGGGCAGTGAAGGCATCGATATCCTCGGCGATCTCGACCCCGCTGAAGGCGGGACCGCCGGAAATCTTGAGACGGTCGTGGATATCAGCCAGCATCACCAGCCCCGCAGCTTCGTAGGGGTGAAGACCTGCGCCGGATGTTCGGCCATGACCTGGCCGAGCTTGACATCCGGATCGGCGTTGCCGGTCTCGGCGATCAGGGCATAGCGGCCGGCCTGCACATCTTTCAGGGCCGACAGCGTGTCCTTGTAGTCCTGGGCAACATGATCTGGGGCACCATTGCGGTGCAGCAGGTAGCGCGCGATCGACACGGCCCAGACGGTCAGCACCGGCGGCACTGCGGGCAACGGGCGCGAATACCGCGCGAACACATAACCGTCGATCAGGGTATTCGCGCCGGTCAGCGCGGCCTCGATCACATCCGGATCGGGAATGTTGTCCCGGTCGCGATCGGCGATCTGGCGCAACTCCGCCTCGCCGGCCCGCTCGATGAGATCGGTGAGCGTGGCATAGGTCACGGCTTCGCCTCGTCTTCCGGCAAGACAATGCGGCCGGGCTTGAAGATCGAACGGTTCAGGGCCATGAAACCCTGCTCAAAATGGCTGATCGCCATCGAGAGCCAGCGCTGATCGACATCCCCGACCATAGTCAGCCCATCGCAGATCCGGAGCAGGCGCTCTTCCATCTGCTTGTTCCCGTTCACGAGTTCGACGGCAGCCGCCGATTGCGGCTGATATCCTGCGACCGGCAGGCCCGCATGTTTCTGATCTGCGATCATGGAAAATCCTGACTGTTGGAACGCTGCACTCGGGGGGATGCACCTGCCGCCTTTGTGGCTTCAACCGGGGTCAGCGGTCTTAGGTCTGATGCATCCGCCGCAGGGCAGAAACTGGGGCGACCACAGGGGCCGCCCCTCGCTTACAAGGCTCAGCCGGTCAGCATCCGGACCGTCGGCAACCCGAGATAGCCCTTGATCTGCACACCGCCGAGACGGCGCTCGTTCAGGGAGGTCGCACTCATCCAGATACGGCGGATCAGGGGCGGGGGGGGCGCGCGGCGGCGGGAACCGTCGCAAAGCCAGATGGGGGCATCACGCCGAAGGGGGCGCCCCCGGCCCGGCCAAGCGACAGGACGAAAAAACGGCTCAGGGGAATCTCCGATAGGGTATGGGGTTGGCGGGGCCGGGGTCACCGCCCCCGCCGGGGGGCATCAGCCCTTGGGTTTGGCCGCTGCGCCCTTTTTCGGGGCGGTCTCGGCGGCCACTTCGCTCCGGGTGGTATCCTGTTGGGGGAGTTCGGGCGAACGGGTCCGCGCCTTGGCCAGCTCTGCCTTGAGCGCTTCGA
>CALLZQ010000701.1 GCA_937858255.1 uncultured Tabrizicola sp. | reverse complement strand
GATTACTGTCGTCTCTTGACCACCACCGGCGGTAAGGAACGGATGGCCCGCCATGCACGCGAGAGCGGCCTTGACCCCGAGGCACTGGATATTCCGGCGCTGCACCGGGCCAAGACCGCGCTTTACACCCGCGCCTTGCAGCGCCATGGCATCGCGCTGCGCCCCGGCATCGCCGCCCTGATCGCCGAGGCGCGGGCGGCGGGGATGCGGCTGGGCATCGCCACCACCACCAGCCGTGCAAATGTCGAGGCGCTGTGCCTTGCCGCCTTTGGCCAGCCTGCCGATCAGGTGTTCGACGCCCTCGCCTGCGGTGATGAGGTTCCCGTCAAGAAACCCGCGCCGCATGTCTATCTGCTCGCGCTGTCGCGGTTGGGTGTCTGGCCCGATCAGGCCATTGCCTTTGAGGACAGCCGCAATGGCCTGCGCGCGGCCCGAGAGGCAGGGATCGCTTGCATCGTCTCGCCATCCCTCTACACAGAGGGCGAGGATTTTGCCGGCGCCCTCTGCGTCACGCCCGGGTTTGACCGGCTGGGCGGTTTGCAGGGGATCGCCAAACTGAAAGGCCCCCACCATGTCTGAGCGCAAACGCGCCATCGTCTTTGACCTTGACGGAACGCTGATCCACAGCGCCCCGGATCTGCATGTGGCGCTGAACCGGGTGTTGCAGGGCGAGGGCGTCGCCCCGGTCGATCTGGCCGATACCATGCGTTTTATGGGCCATGGTCTCCCCACCCTCGCCCGGCAGGCGCAGGAATTCCGGCAGATCGCCTCCGCCCGCCTGCCCGCGATGGTCGAGGCGATGTTTGCCCATTACCTCGCCAGCCCCTCGGCGCTGACCCGTGTTTACCCGGGGGTGATCGAGGCGCTGAACCACCTGCGCGATCAGGGTTACGCGCTGGGGATCTGCACCAACAAGGCACTGGCACCGACGCTGGAGATCCTGCGCGCCCTTGATTTAGCACAATATTTCCCGGCGGTGATCGGCGGCGACAGCCTGCCGCAGAAAAAGCCTGACCCCTCGCCCCTTCTCGCTACCTTTGAGGCCCTCGGCTCCCCCCTCGCCTATGTGGGCGACAGCGAGGTGGATGCAGAGACCGCCGCCGCCGCCGGCATTCCCTTTGCGCTCTACACCGAGGGCTATCGCAAATCGCCCGTCGAGGCGTTGCCCCACACCCTCGCCTTTGCCGATTATCGCCGGCTGATCGACTGGATCGAGACGCTTTAGGGAACCCGAAGGCCCGCAAACCTCTTCTTCTGGCAACGACAGTCAGTTGAAAGAGTGAATCATGGACGATCTGAAGAGCGAATTCTGGGACCGTATGGAAGATGTGCGGACCGCCATGCTGGGCATCGAAGGCAAGGGCCGTCTGGTCGCGATGTCGCCGACCACGGATGACGATTACCCCGGCAAAATCTGGTTCATTACCGCCAAGGGGACGGATCTGGCCCGGGGGACCGAGGGCGGCGTTCGGCCCGCGCGGATGGTCGTCTCGGCCGATAATGCCGGTCTTTACGCCGATGTCAGCGGCACGCTGGAACGCAGCCACGACCGCGAGGCACTCGATGAGGTCTGGAATTTCGTGGCCGACGCCTGGTTTGAAGGCGGCAAGCATGACCCCGATGTCTGCCTGTTGTGCTTTACCCCGCAAGAGGCAGAGGTTTCGGTCACAACCACCAGCGCGCTGAAATTCTTTTACGAAATCGCCAAGGCGCAGGTGAGTGGCGAAAAGCCTGACGCCGGGGCGCAGGGCACGATTACGTTCTGATCCTGCCCTGCCGTCAGCGACAGCTATCGGGGCCGCGGTTCAACCCGCGGCCCCTTGGCTTTTGGCACGCCAAGCCCGGGTTGACGCGGTTGTACGACATTGTGACAAGATACTTCCCAAACAGCCGGTTTTCCTATATGCGCCCCGCATCTGTGACGTGAGCCCATGCCCCCGGGCGCATGCAAAGGATTGGGGGCGGCGGCAATGGGGCCGCCATAGGAACGGAAGACACGGCAGGGGCCGTGAGTGCTTCCAAGAGGAAACGATAGATGTTCAACGTGACGAAAAAGTCGATCCAGTGGGGCAATGAAACGCTGACACTGGAATCGGGCAAGGTTGCCCGTCAGGCCGACGGTTCGGTGATCGCCACCCTGGGTGAGACCAGCGTGATGGCCAACGTGACCTTTGCCAAGCAGGCAAAGCCGGGTCAGGATTTCTTCCCCCTGACCGTGCATTACCAAGAGAAATACTATGCCGCCGGTAAAATCCCGGGCGGCTTCTTCAAGCGCGAAGCCCGTCCGAGCGAGAAAGAAACGCTCACCTCGCGTCTGATCGACCGTCCGTGCCGCCCGCTCTTCGTCGAAGGCTTCAAGAACGAAGTGCTGGTGATGTGCACCGTGCTGAGCCACGACCTTGAGAACGAGCCCGATATCGTCGCCATGATCGCCGCAAGCGCCGCGCTGACGATTTCCGGCGTGCCGTTCATGGGCCCGATTGGCGCGGCCCGCGTTGGTTTCTCGAACGGCGAATACGTTCTGAACCCCTGCGTGGACGACATGCAGAACCTGCGCTCGAACCCCGAGCAGCGTCTGGATCTGGTCATTGCCGGCACCAAAGACGCCGTGATGATGGTGGAATCCGAGGCCTATGAACTGACCGAAGCCGAAATGCTGGGCGCGGTGAAGTTCGGGCATGAGGCGATGCAGCCGGTGATCGACATGATCATCGACTTTGCCGAATCCTGCGCCAAAGAGCCTTTCGATTTCTCGCCGCCGGATTACTCGGACCTCTATGCCAAGGTCAAAGCCGCTGGCGAAACCCAGATGCGCGCCGCTTTCGCCATCAAGGACAAGCAAGAGCGCACCAATGCAATCTCAGCCGCTGTCGATGCCATCAAGGCCGCGATGAGCGAAGAAGATCTGGCTGACATCAACCTTGGTTCGGCAATCAAGAAGCTGGAATCCTCGATCCTGCGCGGCGACGTCGTCAAGAACGGCGCCCGTATCGACGGCCGTGACACCAAGACCGTCCGCCCGATCGTCTGCGAAACCGGCGTTCTGCCGCGCACCCATGGTTCGGCCCTGTTCACCCGTGGCGAAACCCAAGGTCTGGTCGTGACCACCCTTGGCACCGGCGAAGATGAGCAGATCATCGACGCGCTGCACGGCAACAGCCGCTCGAACTTCCTGCTGCACTACAACTTCCCGCCCTATTCGGTGGGTGAAGTTGGCCGCGTGGGTTCGCCCGGTCGTCGTGAAATCGGTCACGGCAAGCTGGCATGGCGCGCCCTTCAGGCCGTGCTGCCGGCCCCGACCGACTTCCCCTACACCATCCGCGTTGTGTCCGAGATCACCGAATCGAACGGCTCGTCCTCGATGGCGTCGGTCTGCGGTGGCTCGCTGTCGATGATGGATGCCGGCGTTCCGCTGAAAGCCCCGGTCGCGGGTGTGGCCATGGGTCTGATCCTTGAAGACGATGGCTCGTGGGCGGTTCTGACCGACATCCTGGGTGACGAAGATCACCTTGGCGACATGGACTTCAAGGTGGCTGGTACCGAAAACGGCATCACCTCGCTGCAAATGGACATCAAGGTTGCCGGGATCACCCCGGAAATCATGGAGCAGGCTTTGGCCCAAGCCAAAGACGGCCGGATGCACATCCTTGGTGAGATGGCCAAGGCGCTGTCGGCCCCGCAGGGCTTTAGCGAATATGCCCCCAAGATCGAGACCATGCAGATCCCGACCGACAAGATCCGTGAAGTGATCGGCTCGGGCGGCAAGGTGATCCGCGAGATCGTGGAAACCTCGGGTGCCAAGGTCGACATCAACGACGACGGCGTGATCAAGATCGCCTCGAGCGATGCCAATGCCATCAAGAAGGCCTATGACATGATCTATTCGATCGTGGCAGAGCCGGAAGAGGGCCGCATCTACACCGGCAAGGTCGTCAAACTGGTCGATTTCGGTGCCTTCGTGAACTTCTTCGGCAAGCGCGATGGTCTGGTCCACGTTTCCCAGATCGCCAACAAGCGCCTGAACCATCCGAATGAAATCCTGAAAGAAGGTCAGGAAGTGAAGGTGAAACTCCTTGGCTTCGACGACCGCGGCAAGGTGCGCCTTGGCATGAAGATGGTCGATCAGGAAACCGGCGCCGAGATCGTCGAGAAGAAGGAAGAGGCCAGCGAGGCCTGATTCCTACCGGATTGAAAACCAAAAGCCCCGGTGGAAACGCCGGGGCTTTTGCATTTTCGGCCTCAGATCGCGGGGCGGGCGGCAATTCGCCGTTTCTGAAACCCGGTCTTTGTCTGCATGAACCCGGCCCCGCTGTAAAACCGCAAGGTAGACGGATCCTGCGATCCCGTCAGCAACATCACCTTGTAGCACCCGGCCTGCCAAGCCACCTCGACTGCCCTATCCAGCAAAGTCCGGCCATAGCCTCGCCGACGGTGATCACCATGGGTCACGACATTCTCGATCAGCGCATAGGGACGCGCCCCCCGTGTCAGATTCGGGATCACGACAAGGGTGCAGGAGGCAACCAGCACGCCCCCGATTTCACCGAGGAAAATCGCGCTGCCAGCATAGGCCAGAAAACGTTCAAACGCCTCGCGGGCGACCGGGTCTTCAGGTCGCTCATCCCCCGCGATGAGATGCTGATAAAGGTCGAGCAGGCAAGAGAGGTCGGCGCGGGTCGCGCGGCGGACAGAAAGCTGCGTCTCAGAGTTATCCATCGGGTTTTCTCTTGCTGCGGTTTCGCCCGGAACCGGCCCCGAGGTTTCCCTCGGGGCCTTTGCCTGACAGGGCGGGGGAGCAATCCGCCGGTCAGGGCAACATCAGCGCGGCAAAAGCGCCTCGGCGATCTGCACGGCGTTTTGGGCGGCGCCTTTCAAAAGCTGGTCGCCCACGACGAACATCGCCAGCGTACGGCCCAGAGGATCGCCGATGTCGGTCCGAATACGACCCACCAGCACATCTTCCTGACCGCTGGCCTCGCAGGGCATGGGAAAATGGTTGCGGGCGCGGTCATCAACCACGCGAATGCCCGGCGCCGCCTCTAGCAGCGACCGGGCCTCTTCCGGGCTGACTGCCTCATCAAATTGAACCGAAATCGCCATCCCATGTGCGCGCAGGATCGGCACGCGGATGCAGGTGATGCCGATCGGCAGATCCGGCAGGCCCAGAATGCGGCGGGTCTCGGCTACGACCTTGGTTTCCTCGCCGTTATAGCCGGTCTCAGGGTCCATTTCGGCGTTATGCGAGAAGAAGTTAAAAGCATAGGGGTGCGGCAAGACCTTGGGTTCATAGCTTTCACCCGCTAATGCCGCCGCAGTGGCGAGGCGCAACTCCTCCATCGCAGCCGCACCTGCCCCCGAAGCCGCCTGATAGGTGGCAAGGTTCAACCGTTTGATGCGATGCTGCAAGGCCAGCGGCGCCAAAGCCACCGTGGCAATCGCCGCGACACAATTGGGGTTGGCGATCACGCCCTGATGGCCCGCCATCGCATCGGCATTGACCTCAGGCACCACCAGCGGCACATGCGCTTCCATCCGAAAGGCGCTGGAATTGTCCACCACCACGGCACCCGCGCGCACGGCAACCGGCGCAAAGCGCTTGGACAGGCCCGAGCCTGCCGAGAACAGGGCAATGTCCACGCCGTCAAAACTGGCCTCGGTCAGTTCTTCAACCGTGATCTGTTGTCCACGAAAGGCCATTTGTCTGCCCGCCGACCGCGCCGAGGCCAAGAGACGGAGGGATTTGACCGGGAACTTCCGGCTCTCAAGACATCCCAAAAGTTCAACGCCAACCGCGCCCGTCGCGCCGACAATGGCAACGACAGGCTGTGCCGGCATGGCGCGGGCTTCGGCGGGGCGGTCAAGGTCGATCAGCATGGTCTTCTCCTTTTCTGGGGAGAGGACGGCGATCTTTCACATCAGCCCCGTCCGTCTCCGGCGGGGCTTCGGTGGGTCAGTTCGATCTTGCGACCGCGCACACCAGAAGAGCCCCCGCATCCGCGGTGGTCTTGGCAGTAGTACGCTTGGCGACATGATTCAGGAACATGACGGCGCGCATAGCAGTGACCTCTGCGCCACGCAAGGGCCTTGGCAGGGCCGCCTCCCGCGGAATTGAAAACGGAACATTTGCGCCACGCCGCGCGTTGCCCCATCGTGTTTGTAAACTACAGGAAAGGGACAGATATGCGCGAAACCCAAACCCGTCGCGGCGTTGTTGCCGGTGGCCTTGCGAGCCTTATCCTCCCCGTGCTTGCCGCGCCGGCGCTTGCCGCAACGAAACAGGACCGCGCCACATATGTTGTCCCGCCGGAACACCAACCGGCCATCGTACGCCTGCGCGACAGTTTTGAGCCGGGGCAACTGCTGGTCGATCCGAACAGCTTTTCGCTCTACTGGACGCTGGAGCGGAAAAAGGCGATGCGTTTCATCGTGGGCGTCGGCAAGGGCGATCTCTATATCCCCGGCTCTTTCCATATCGGCGCCAAGAAGGAATGGCCAAGCTGGACGCCAACCAAAGAGATGATCGCCCGCGATCCGGGGCATTATGCCCGCTGGGCCGACGGGATGCCGGGGGGACCCACCAACCCGCTGGGCGCACGGGCGCTGTATCTTTTCGACGATGTGCGGGGCGATACCTTCCTGCGCATCCATGGCACGCCCGACCCCTGGACCATTGGCTCGGCCGTGTCGAATGGCTGCGTGCGGCTGGTCAATGACCATATCACCCAGCTTTACGACATGGTGCCGCTGGGCACGCCGGTCACGCTCTATTCCAAGCGCTCTGGCTGACCCTCACGCGCGAGGAACCAACGATTCAGCCGCCACGCCCCCCAGGCGAGGGGGATCGCGGCAAACCCGCCGATCACATAGGCCAAGGGTTCATCGGCAAAGCTCTCGAAAAGCTGGGTATAGGCATGGATGCCGGCAAAGGTCAGCGCGGCGTTGAACAGCACCCGCTTGCCGCCATGCGCCGACCATGCCGCGACGGCGATCAGCGCAATGGCCCACAGCACTGAATAGACATGGTCCGAGATCACCAGAGTTGTGGCGGCAAAGGCTTTGCTCGCGGCCTCCCATTCCTCAAAGCTCATGTCCGAGTCATATCCCCAACCCGGCCCCCAAATCGTCTCGCCCACCACATCGCCAAACAGCGAGCCGACCAGCGCAGACAGATTGGCAACGATAAACCCGAGAATCGCCAAAGTGCGGGCATGGCGCGCTGCCCTCTCGGCAAGGCGGGGCGCCAGCCACAACATCACCGCCGTCAGCCCGCCCATTTGCAGGATGGTCAGCGTCGGCTCGGGCGAGAAAAAAACATAGGCGGCGTGGAAATAGCCCGTCCCGGTGTCCAGCATCTGTGCAAAGGGCAAAATCGCCAATGCCGTGACAAAGCGCAGGTCAACCAGCCAACCGCC
>CALLZQ010000700.1 GCA_937858255.1 uncultured Tabrizicola sp. | reverse complement strand
CCGCCGCCTATATCGCCGAAGTGATCCGCGGCGGTCTGGCGGCCCTGCCCAAGGGCCAGTATGAGGCGGCCGATGCGCTTGGCCTCGATTACTGGAAGTCGACGCGGCTGATCATCATGCCGCAGGCGCTGAAAATCTCGATCCCGGGCATCGTCTCGACCTTTATCGGCCTGTTCAAGGACACGACGCTTGTCGTCTTCGTGGGTCTGCTCGACCCGCTCAAGGGCATCACCGATGCCGTCCGCGCCACGACCGACTGGAAGGGCATTTACTGGGAACCCTACATCTTTGTCGGGGCCATCTTCTTCATCATCTGTTTCAGCATGTCGCGCTACTCGATGTATCTCGAGCGCAAGCTGAAGACTGACCATCGCTAAGGAGCCGGAAACATGTCCGAAGCCGTTACGCGCGAAATCGACCGCAGCCACATGAAAGTCAGCGATGACGTGGCGATCCAGATCACCAATATGAACAAGTGGTACGGCCAGTTCCATGTTCTGCGTGACATCAACCTGACCGTGAACCGGGGTGAGCGGATCGTTATTGCCGGCCCCTCAGGGTCGGGTAAGTCGACGATGATCCGCTGCATCAACCGGCTGGAAGAGCATCAGTCGGGGCAGATCGTTGTGGATGGGATCGAGCTGACCTCTGACCTCAAGAACATCGACAAGGTGCGGTCCGAGGTCGGGATGGTGTTCCAGCACTTCAACCTCTTCCCGCATCTGACCATTCTGGAAAACTGCACGCTGGCGCCGATCTGGGTGCGCAAGACCCCCAAGAAAGAGGCCGAGGAAGTGGCGATGCACTTCCTGCGCAAGGTCAAGATCCCCGAGCAGGCGCACAAATACCCCGGCCAGCTTTCGGGTGGTCAGCAGCAGCGCGTGGCCATCGCCCGCTCGCTCTGCATGAAGCCGCGGATCATGCTGTTTGACGAGCCGACCTCGGCCCTTGACCCGGAAATGATCAAGGAAGTGCTCGATACCATGATCGAACTTGCCGAAGAGGGCATGACCATGCTCTGCGTGACCCACGAAATGGGATTCGCGCAAGCGGTGGCGAACCGGGTGATCTTTATGGATCAGGGCCAGATCGTCGAACAGAACGAGCCGAAAGAGTTCTTCAACAATCCGCAGAGCGAACGCACCAAGCTGTTTCTCAGCCAGATCCTCGGCCATTGAACCGCGGTTGGCCAGAAGGCGCAGACGCGATGCAAAAGGGGCCCCACGGGGCCCCTTTTCCGATCCGGGCGATGTGCCTGCCCCTGCGGTCAGGCGACGATCTCGCGCGGGACGATGAAATCATCGACCGTTCCCATGCCAAAGCCGATGTCTTTCCAATCCTCGATGGCGAAATCCGCAACCAGTGTGGCGCCGGTCGGATAGCGCGAAAACTCGGGGTTGCGCGGCGATTGCGCCACGATGCGCGAGGCGAATTCCGCGATGCCCGGATTATGGCCGATCATCATGACGACATCGCCCGTGGCGTGACGCAAGACCGCCAGCATCACATCGGGTCCGGCATGATAGAGCGCGGGCTTCAGCTCCAGCTCCGGTGCGCCGGGCAGGGCGGGCGCAATGCCGGAAAAGGTCTTGCGGGTGCGAACGGCGTCTGAACACAACACCTGATCGGGCACATAGCCCCGGCTGGCCAGCCATTGCCCCAGATCGGCGGCGGCGGCCTTGCCGCGCTCATTCAGCGGGCGGTCGTGGTCGGGGGTTAACGGATCGTCCCAGCTCGATTTCGCATGGCGCGTCAGGATCAGCCGTTTCATGTCCACTCCCCGTATGATCTGGCGGTTACTCCGCCTTGTGGAATCGGCTCATGTGATAGGCCGATTGTTCGGGAAGTCTTGCATAGCCCTGTGACACCGGGCAAGCGCGGCGAACAAGGCAGCCACCGGTCAGGCAGGGGCCATCCGGGTGACGGTCAAGATAGGCATGGCAGGCGGGCACATCATAGCCGGCCGCGGTCAGGGCGCCCGCAGGGCAGGCGGTCAGGCAGGGCTGGGCGCAATCCGTACAGGGGCGTTCGGCAGGCGGCAGGGTTGCGGCCCCGGGCAGGCCAAGCGCGCCGCGATAGCTGATCCTCAGTCCCTGATCCGCCTGAACCAGCAGACGCACCGGGCTGTCCCAGGCGCGGCCGCTGCGCAAGGGCCGTTGGTAGACCGGGTGATAGGGCGGCCCGCCAAAGGGGAACCATGCTTTGCCGCCCAGATCGCAGGCCAGCCGGCCAATAAACCGCCGCGACCAGCGGTCCACCGGGTCGGGCTGGCCGTCCAGCCACTCGGGCTGCGCGGTCAGATGCGGCCAGAATCCCGGCTCGGCGGGTGAGAGCAAGATGATCTGCCCTACCCAATCGGGCAGCCCGTCCGAGGGGAGCGGCGCGAACCGGCCCGAGATCGTCAGGAAATGCCCGGCCAGCAGCGCGGCCAGTGCCTCAGCGGCGGACATGCGGCTTGACCCGCGGCTCGGTCGAGCGGATCTGGCTGCCGGCGCCGTGGTCGGTGAAGAGCTCCAGCAGGCAGGCGTTCGGCACCTTGCCGTCGAGGATCGTGACCGCCCGCGTGCCTTTTTCCAGCGCCATCAGCGCGGTCTCGGTCTTGGGGATCATCCCGCCCGAAATCACGCCATCGGCGGTCATCTGCCGGATCTCTTCGGGGGTGATCTGGGTCATCACCGTGCCGTCGGCGCCTTTGACCCCCGGCACGTCGGTCAGCAACAGCAGCCGGTCGGCCTGCAAGGCCCCGGCAATCGCCCCGGCGGCGGTATCGCCATTGACGTTAAAGGTCTCATTATCCGCCATGCCGGTGCCGACCGGGGCGATGACCGGGATGATCCCGGCCTTGTAGAGGTCGCGCAGCACCTGCACATTCATCTCGATGGGCCGGCCGACAAAGCCCAGTTCGGGATCGTCCGCCTCGCAGACCATCAGATCGTCGTCCTTGCCCGAGATACCGACCGCGCGCCCGCCCGCATCCATGATTGCCTGCACGATACGCTTGTTCACAAGGCCCGAGAGGATCATCTCGACCACCTGCACCGTGGCCTTGTCGGTCACGCGCTTGCCGCGCACGAATTCCGACTTGATCCCCAGCTTGTTCAGCATGTCGTTGATCATCGGCCCGCCGCCATGAACCACGACCGGGTTCACCCCGACCTGACGCATCAGCACGATGTCGCGGGCGAATTCGGCCATGGCCTCGTCATCGCCCATGGCGTTGCCGCCAAATTTCACCACCACCACCGCGCCGGAATAGCGTTGCAGATAGGGCAGGGCTTCGGACAGCATCTTGGCGGTATGGATGGCATCTTGCATGGTCAGGGTCTGCTGTTTCATCTCTGGCCTCCGGGATCGGTGCTTGGTAACGCCTTTGCGCCCCCCTGCCAAGACGATTGGGCCACCTTGCCTTTCCCGATGCAAGGCGTAGGCTTTATGCGAATTGTGATGGGGCGGCAGATGAGCGAGCAGAAAACCCTTGTGCTGACCGGCGCCAGCCGGGGGATCGGCCATGCGACGGTCAAGCGCTTTTCCGCCGAGGGGTGGCGTGTGCTGACCTGTTCGCGCCAGCCGTTCGATCCGCGCTGCCCCTGGCCGGGGGGTGAGGACAATCATATCCAGATCGACCTCGCCAGCCCTGACAAGACCATCGCCGCGATTGAGACGATCCGCGCCAAGGTGGGTGGCAAGGTTCATGCGCTGGTCAACAATGCCGGCATCAGCCCCAAGGGCGAGGGCGGCAAGCGCCTGAATACGCTGGAGACTGACCTGCGGACATGGGGTCAGGTCTTCCACGTCAATTTCTTTGCCTCGATCGTGCTGGCGCGCGGGCTGATGGCCGAGTTGTCGGCAGCCAAGGGCGCCGTCGTCAATGTCACCTCAATCGCCGGCAGCCGGGTTCATCCCTTTGCCGGGGCGGCCTATGCGACCTCCAAAGCGGCGCTTGCGGCCCTGACGCGCGAGATGGCGCATGACTTTGGCCCGCTGGGCGTGCGCGTCAATGCCATTGCCCCGGGCGAGATTGAGACCTCGATCCTGTCGCCCGGCACCGAAAAGATCGTAGAGCAACTGCCGATGCGGCGTCTGGGTCAGCCGCGAGAGGTGGCCGATGCGATCTGGTTCCTGTGTTCCGAGCAGTCCAGCTACATCTCGGGCACCGAGATCGAGGTGAACGGCGCCCAGCACGTCTGAGGCTTTTGCCCCGCGCCCGGATCTGGCATAAGCGCGCCACGCTACCAGGGGCCCGCAATGCTTGACGATGCCGACGATATCCATCCGCTGTTTCACGGCGCGCCCAAGGGGCTGGAGTTTCGCAAGCTGCGCAAGCGGCTGGTCCAGCAGGCGCGCGAGGCGATTGACACCTTTGGCATGGCGCGGGCGGGTGAGCGGTGGCTGGTCTGCCTGTCGGGCGGCAAGGACAGCTATACGCTCCTTGCCGTGCTGCATGAGCTGAAATGGCGCGGGTTGCTGCCCGTCGATCTGTTGGCCTGCAACCTCGATCAGGGGCAGCCCGGCTTTCCGGCGACGGTTCTGCCTGAATTCCTGACCCGGATGGGGGTCGAGCATCGGATCGAGTATCAGGACACCTATTCGGTCGTCGTGGACAAGATCAAGCCGGGCGGGACGATGTGCTCGCTTTGCTCGCGGCTGCGGCGTGGCAATCTCTACCGGATCGCGCGGGAAGAGGGCTGCTCGACCGTGGTGCTGGGCCATCACCGCGACGATCTGCTTGAGACGTTTTTCATGAACCTCTTTCACGGCGGGCGACTGGCAACCATGCCGCCGCGCCTGTTGAATGAGGATGGCGATCTTTACGTCGCACGCCCCCTCGCGCTGGTCTCCGAGGCGGATTGCGAGCGGTTTGCCCGGGCGATGAATTACCCGATCATCCCTTGCGACCTGTGCGGCAGCCAAGAGGGGCTGCAACGCGCGCAGGTCAAGCGGTTGCTGGATGAATGGGAGGAGCGGACCCCGGGCCGCCGGCAGGTTATGTTCCGCGCCTTGATGAATGTCCGCCCTTCGCATCTGGCCGATCCGGGCCTGTTCGATTTCGCGGCGCTGCTGCGCGGCGAACCCGTCGAAACTGCTGAAAATCCTCCACAACTGAAGGGTGAGGATTAAACTTTCGGTCAAGGCTCGCGCCTAGCGTCGTCCGGGAAAGAGTGACCGGGGGACGGCATGACACGGATCGAGAGGTTGCGCGCACGGGGCTGGCTGCCACAGTCGCAGGTCGAAGTGGTCGTGTTGTTGCCGGCGCTAACGCTTGCGGCCTATTGGCTGGGAGGGGAGCCGGCATTGGTGGCGCTGTCCATTGCGGCGCCGGCAGCCCTGTTGATTGGCGGTGCGCTGCGGCGGCCTGCCGCGCCGGTCACCTCGCCTGCCGGTTTCGGCGGGGCATCGGATTTGGTCGCGCATCTGGACCCGATCCTGCGCGACATGGCGGTAACGGCGCGCACGACAATCTGTCTTGTGGTCAGTTTTGACGACCCGGCCCAGCAGTTTTCGCAATACGGGCCCTCAACCCGCGACCGCATCGTGGT
>CALLZQ010000699.1 GCA_937858255.1 uncultured Tabrizicola sp. | reverse complement strand
GGATGACTTCACGCTGGAAACGCTGGCCCAATGCATCGGCGACCCGGCGGCGCGGACGGATGCCGCAGCGCAGCCTGTCGGTATTCTGGGCCGGTTCTGGGCCAATGCCGCTGCCGAATGGCAATCCACCGCACAGGCCCGGAGCTGACCATGGATCTGATCTGGACCGATTGGGTCAAAGACCCCAGCGCCGATCCCGCCGGCGAGCATTTTCGCACCCCCTATATGGACTGGTATCTGCAAGCCGAGCTTGCCGCAGGTCGCGGGGCCGAAGACCAGGCCAGCTTCAAGGTCCAGTCACAGCGCAGCCCGGGCACGCGCAGCGCATTGTTCGAACTGGCCCTGCCCGACTTGCCCCTGCCGAAAAAGGCCGTAGCTCCGGGCAGCACCAGCCTCGCAACACCGCAGGCCCGGGTGAATGTGCTGGCGGGCCTCAACCCTGCGCATCTGCCGGAAAAGAATGATGTGATCATCGGCGTGATCGATGCCGGTATCGCCCCTGCCCATGCGCGGTTCCGCCGCAAGGGCGGTATCGGCACAAGGATCCTGTCGTATTGGTCGCAGGGCGGGGTCTGGGCCGGTCAGGCGCATCTGCCCTTTGGTCGAGAGCTGATGCAGCAGGACATCGACCGTCTGATGGGCGGGCGGCGACAGGTTAACGAGGCGGCTTTCAACCGTGCGGCAGGGCTGGTCGATTTCACCGATCCGACCGGCGAGCGCTGGATCGAAACCCGCGCGCCGCATGGCACGCTGGTCGCCGATCTGGCCGGCGGCTGCGATCCGCTGGCGGGCGGTGCCATGGCGACCTTTCGTGACCGCAGCCACCTGATCACCGTCGATCTGGCCCCGAGGATCAGCATCGGCGCCGCCGGCAGCTTTCTGGAAACCTTCGCGATCTGGGCAATCCGCCACATCGTCGATACAGCCGATGCCATCTGGCAGGCTCGTTTCCCCGCAGAGGCAGGGCGCAAGGGCTTTCCGGTGGTGATCAATCTTTCCTACGGGATTCAGGCCGGCCCCAAGGATGGCAGTCTGGATCTCCAGGCCTTTGTCCGGGCGCTGAACGCAGGCCGGCCTGCCAATCAGCCGGTACGGATCGTCCTGCCGGCGGGCAATGAAAACCTCGATCAGGTCTCGGCGGTGCTGGCCGGGCGCGGCGAGGGCGAGGTCGGCGTCATCGGCTGGCGCGTTTTGCCGGGCGATGCCACCTCCAGCTATGTCGAGATCAATACCGATCCGGTTGACGCAGCAGGTGATCAGAGCCAGGCCCAAAGGCTGGCCGCCCTTAGCCTGACACCGCCACTGGGCGACGCGCTGCCCCCCGACCTGCCGCCGGGGCCCGGCTATCGCCGCGATCTGATCCGCCGGGGCCGCCCGCATCCGGTGGCGCGGATCTATTGCCGGCAGGGTGGCAAGGCGCTGCACTATGTCCTTTGCATCGCGCCGACCGCCCGGCAAGCTGACGCAGCCCCGCCGGGCAAATGGCTGATTTCACTGGGCACAGGCCCGCTGGCCAAGCTGCATATTCAGTCGGACCAGCAATTGACCCCTGTCCGTGGCGCCGAGATCCTGTCCTATTTTGACGATCTGGCCAACACCTCCGCCGCCTTGCGCTATCGCCGGTATAATCCTGACACCAGCCCCCGTGACAGCTATGGCTATGACCTTCGGACCGGTCAGGTCACGGATCACGAGCCGCTGTTTGTCGGTGAAACCGGGCCGATCCGTCGCCAGAACACCCTGAATGCCATTGCCGGATCGGTCGGCACCCTATTCCGCCCCCGCACGGGGGTTTTCACTGGGCAGGGACGCCGATCCGCGATCAGCCCCGACCGGCTGGCTGGACAATGATGGCGGCAAGGGGGTGATGGAGGCCGCCGGCATCTGCGAGGACAGCCCCTGGCGGGCAGGGCGCCTTGGCGCGGGCGGGCGCAGCGGCGCGACGGTGCTGATGGGCGGCACCAGTTTCGCCACGGCCGAGGCGACACGCATCGTGGCGGGCATGATGCTGACCTGGCTTGATAACGGGGCACCAGAGGCGCATTTGCCGGCCAGTGCCACCGCCTTCGGGGCCTATGCCGCCCAGCAGGATGCACTGGCCCTTGACCGGGCCGCGCAAGGTCATTGGCGCATGCCCCCGGCTGCCGAGCTGTTCAAAAAACTGGGCGCCGGGCGCCTGCCCCGTCAGGATCACGGGCGCCTGCCCCGCTAGGAGTTATAGCCGCAGCCAGTTGCACAGGAACTGCTCTTCCCGCGTGCTGCTGGTTGCATATCCCGGGGGCGCCGCGCCCTGAATGTCATGCACCATCCGGGCGATCGCAAGCGCCTGAGAGCGTGAGATTTCATCTTGGCCAAGCAAGCCGCAAGTGCCGTTCAAAAATGGCACTAACTGCGCCTCGAACAGGGCAAGCGTCAGCGGCCCGTCGCACATGTCGCCCTGGATACAGATGGCGACAGCGTGGTAAAATCCGGCAAGACTCTGGATCGCGTCAAGCTCCTCGCTGGTCCAGGGTGCCTCAAGCTGGGCCTGTTCAAGCGCATCCCGCAAATCGCGGCGCTGATTTGCAGTCAGCGCTGCCGCAACAACTGCCGCTGCCGTGCCCGCGTCAAGCGCCGCACAATCCGGCGGCGGTGCCGCCATCGAACCCGCCGCAACCAGCACCCGGCATTTCGCCTTCAGCGCTATGGCCCGCATCGCCGCCGGATCATTCAGCAAGGGCAGCAGGGCCGAGACCCCGCCCGGCCCGAATGTCGCAACATATTGACGGTTAAGCTCGAAACCGGTGCGCAATCTCTCACGCTCAAGCTGTTGAATATACTGGAATACCGACCAAGCGCCCGCAATGATGGCGATAAGCAGGGTCGAGAATTTGGCCAGTCTATCCAGCAGCAAGCTGGCCGACCAGCGCCGGCCAGAACGGGCGGGTGGGGTGCGCATCCCTAACGCTCCCAGATCACGATCAACCCTTCCGGCAACCCGGGGTCTTTGCCAAGCTGCGGCTCCAGCGCCAGCGCGTCATGTTCGATCACACAGCATTTGCAAAGCGAGCAGAGGTCCAGAATCGACTTGTCAGAGACCCCTTCGGTATAGGCAAGCGCCAGATCCCCACCGTTGAGCCGCCCCATTTCACGGATCGCCGGCACCGCGGCCTCGGGGATAATCAACCCGTTGGCCGCGCCGGGAAGCCCGAGGTCGGCGGGCGCACGGCGGGTTTCGCTGCCCGCGCTGCACAGATCCACCGGCTGTGACAGCCGCAGACCCAGCGGCATATCTGGCTGTTGCTGCGCCTGCCCCGCCGAAGCAAGGGTCAGGGCAACCCCCAGAAGGGCGGATATGCGGTAAAGGTTCATCGAATGCTTCCTTTCACTCAGGCGTCGGCAATGGTGTCGCGCCGCGCGGGTGGGGTCAAATAACCTGAAATGGCCGTGCATACCGTCAGCACCGCGCCGACGATGTAATCGGGCATATCGGGTTCGAGGGCATAGGTATTCATCGCCCAGACCACGATTGTGGCAACCGCCGAGGCGAGTGTCGAGGCGACGACCTTCTGTGCCGGCGCCGCATGGGTCATTCGGGGCATTTCACTGTCCTTTCGGAATTGGCGTGAAGTTTGGCATTGCCGAGAGACAGGGCCGCCTGTGGTATGGCCGCCGCAGCCGCAGGCGATGGTCAGAGGCCCAACCGCTTCAAGACCGAGGCTGAGGCCAGCCCATTGGGCGCAAGGCCATTGCGGCTTTGATAGTCGATCAGCGCCAGACGGGTAATCGGGCCAAAAATGCCGTCCTCTTCGATGGTTGACGGCGCCAGCGCCCGGTTCAGCGCCTGTTGCAGCGCGACCACCCTCGGGCCCCTGTCGCCCATGGTCAGCGAGTCGCCAATCTTGGCGCTGCCGGCAGCGCCCAGCAGCCCCTCGGCCGCCCATTGCCGCACCAGATCTTCGCCCGCCTCGAAATGCATCGAGTCGTCGCGCTTGAAGGCGATGCCCCAGTAAAAGCCATGGCGGTTGAAGATCGGGCAGAGGGCCAGCCTCCCCCCATGGACCTTGCCCCTGCCATAGCCTGCGACGTTCTTGCCGAACTTCAGGTCGATGGCCAGGCCCCAGGCATGGTTCGACACCGCGGCTTTCGATCCCCGGACCAGCCGGCAGCACAGCATCCCTTCATGCCCCACCGCCGCGTAATGCGCCGGCAGATCGCGCTTTACCTCCGCCATCACCGCAGCAAGGGCGCGCACCGCCGGGCGCAGCCCGGTCACGGTAAAGGGCCCGACATCGGCGGTTTCCAGCATCGCCTTGAAACTGTTGGATTGGGGCGGCAGGCAATCCTCGGTATAAGTGCCGCGCGGATTGCCAATCAAAGCGGCGTTGACGCTCGCCCGCGCCGGCCTGATCTTGCCATTGGCGGCAAAACGGTCAAAGCCGGAAATCTTGCTGATGTCGAGTTCTTCGGACAGATCGGCCATGTTGCCCCCCCTTGGTATGTGACCAAGACGAGTTTGCACCAGCCGCGTGAGCCGAACGTGAGCTGGCCGGCCCAATCAGGGCCGGCCAGCGTGAGTCAGACGTGAAAAGCGACACCAGCCACGGCAAAGCCCGGCCTTAGCTGTCCATCTTGAGCGCCGAGATGAACGCCTCTTGCGGGATCTCGACCTTGCCGAACTGGCGCATCTTCTTTTTGCCGGCCTTCTGCTTTTCCAGCAGCTTGCGCTTACGGGTGGCGTCGCCGCCGTAGCACTTGGCCGTCACGTCCTTGCGCATGGCCGAGAGGGTTTCGCGCGCGATGACGCGGCCCCCGATGGCGGCCTGAATCGGGATCTTGAACATGTGCCGGGGGATCAGATCTTTCAGCTTTTCCACCATGGCGCGGCCACGGGACTCAGCCCGGTCGCGGTGCACCATGATCGACAGCGCATCGACCGGCTCGTCATTCACAAGGATCGACATCTTGACCATGTGATCCTCGCGATATTCGCTGATCTGATAGTCAAAGCTGGCATAGCCCTTGGTCACGGATTTGAGGCGGTCATAGAAATCGAACACCACCTCGGCCAGCGGCAGGTCATATTCGACCATCGCCCGGGCGCCGGGATCCGCGTCAGTCAACTGAATGCCGCGGCGATCCCGGCCAAGCTTCAGCACATCGCCCAGATATTCATCG
>CALLZQ010000698.1 GCA_937858255.1 uncultured Tabrizicola sp. | reverse complement strand
GCCCACTGCCCCGAAATCCATCTGGCCGGTATATTTGCCCTTCAGCACCGCCATGACCTTGCCCATATCGCGGATACTGCCCGCTCCGGCTTCGGTAATCGCGGCGGCAATCGCGGCCGCCACCTCATCGCTCGACAGTTGCCGAGGCAGGAATTCCTCGATCACCTTGACTTCGGCCAGCTCTTTTTCCGCCAGCTCCAGCCGCCCGCCCTCTTCGTAGGCGCGTGCCGATTCCTGCCGCTGTTTCACCATCTTGCCAAGGATCGCCATGATGTCGGCCTCGCCCACCTCATGATCGGCCCCGTCGCCCCGCGCGGCGATCTCGCGGTCCTTGATGGCGGCATTGATCAGCCGCAGCGTCGAGAGGCGGTCTGCCTCCTTGGCCTTCATCGCCTCTTTCAGGGCAGTCTGCAAACGTTCGCGCAGCAACATGGAATACCTTCGGGCAGGGTGTCGGTCGGCGCAGTCTACAGTGAAGCGCCGCCAAGGACAACCAGCGGCTCTTTTGCCAAGTTATTGATTTTCAAACATAACCATTTCCGCGCAACACCTTGACCCGGCCGCGCATCCCCCTTAGTTTCCCGCCAATTTGCCCATAGGAGAGTCGTGCCATGCCTGCCTCGCAGAAGCCAACCGCCTGCCTTGCACTTGCCGATGGAACGATTTTCTACGGTCGCGGCTTTGGCGCCGTGGGCGAGACTGTGGCCGAACTGGTGTTCAACACCGCAATGACCGGCTATCAAGAGATCATGACCGACCCCTCTTATGCGGGGCAGATCGTGACCTTTACCTTCCCCCATATCGGCAATGTCGGCGTCACCGCTGAGGATGATGAGACCGCGAGCCCCGTTGCCGATGGCATGGTGGTGAAATGGGATCCGACCGAGCCGTCCAACTGGCGTGCCATGGGCGAACTGACGACGTGGCTTGAGAAAATGGGCCGCATTGGTATCGGCGGGATTGATACGCGCCGGCTGACCCGGGCGGTCCGGCAGCAGGGGGCGCCGCATGTGGCGCTGGCCCATGACCCCGAAGGTAATTTCGACCTCGAACGCCTGGTCGCCAAGGCGCGTGGCTGGAAGGGCCTTGTCGGCCTCGATCTGGCCAAGGACGTATCCTGCACCCAATCCTATCGCTGGGATGAGAAACGCTGGGCCTGGCCCGAGGGCTATACCCGGCGTGAGGGGGATGGCTTGCGCGTCGTCGCCATTGATTACGGTGCCAAGCGCAATATCCTGCGCTGCCTTGCCAGTGCAGGTTGCGATGTGACGGGGCTGCCGGCGACCGCGACGGCCGAGGATGTGCTGGCACTGAACCCCGAGGGGGTGTTCCTGTCGAACGGCCCCGGGGATC
>CALLZQ010000697.1 GCA_937858255.1 uncultured Tabrizicola sp. | reverse complement strand
CTGTCCTTGCCGGCCCAGCCGTCCAGCCGGTCATCGCCGGCCTCGCCCCGCAGGGTATCGCTGCCAAGATCGCGCAGATTGCTGCCACCGCTCAGGCTGTCATTTCCGGTGCCGCCTTCCAGCAGGTCATTGCCGTCACCGCCGTCCAGACTGTCGTCGCCCGCGTCACCCTGCAACCAGTCGCCCCCGGCCCCGCCCAGAAGCGTGTCGTTCCCGCCCCTGCCTGCGAACACATCACCGCGATTGCGCCCGGTCATCACATCGGCAAAATCCGTACCGACCCAGTCGAGCGGTCCGGCGTAAAGGCCCGGCGTCAGCGCCGGCAGGGTGATCCCCATCTCACGCGGGTCAAAGATCTTGGCGCGGATATCGACGCCCGAGGCCGGCCCGGCCCCAAAGCTGGAGTCGGTCCAGGAAATCACGAACCGCCCATCCCCCAGAACCGTGACCGACGGCTCCTCCTGTGCGTTGGCGGTCAGGTCGTTGACCAGAAAGCTCGGGCCAAGGGGCGTGCCATCCGCGGCCAGCAGCCGCGCTACAACCGCCCGGCTGGAGGTATCACCAAAGGCGCCGCTGTCATCTTCCCAGACCACCACGACCGAGCCATCGGCCAGCGGGGCGATATCGGCGACCGTCTGAAAGCCGCCCGCCGCTTCGTTCACCGCAAATGAGGGTCCGACCTGCCGCACCTCGGGATCACCGTTGGAATTCACCCCGGTTTCCCACAATTGCCCGCGGATATTGGGCGAATTGGCCAGGCTGAAATCGGTATAGACAGCGATGAAGCGTCCCCCCGGCAGGGCGGTCAGACCCGGCTCCCACTGGATGCCGTTGGTCGAGGTATTGGCCACGAATTCGCCCGCGAATTTCGTGCCATCGGCATTGAAGACCTGCGCATGCACGGCAGGCGGATCGCTGTCCGAGGGATGCGTGCCGCTGTCGCGCCATGCCACCACCAGCTTGCCATCGGACAATGTGATGACGCGCGTATCCCCGTTGAAATCCTTGGGGCCGCCATGAACGGCAATCTCTGCCGATTTCGCGGTGCCATCGGCCTGATACAGCCGCAACCGCGCCGCCGGGGCGGCCAGACCGGGGCTTTGATCCTCCCACGATATCGCAAGTCCACCATCGTTCATCGCCGCCAGAGAGGGGGCGAGCTGATTGCCGGCCGTGGTGGTATTGACGATCTGCGCGGGGCTGCGCAGCGTGCCATCCGATTCATAGATTTGCAGCAGCACCGCCCTGTCCGACCCGTCCGAGGCCGAATTGGCCGGGCTGCCCGCCGCCTCGGTCCAACCAATCGCGAAACCGCCCCCTGCAAGACCGACCACTGCGGGATGGCTGCCCGCCCCCGAACCCGCCTGATCAACATGGATTTCAGGTCCGCGCCGGCTGCCATCGGCATTGAAGATCTGGGCGCGGATGGTGTCGACATCCGAGCGGTCCGTCCAGACGGCGACAAAGCCGCCGTCGGCCAGCCTCGCCAGCTCGGAATCTTCCTGTATCGCACTCACCCCGCCCGAGGTGGTGGTATTGACAATGAATTCACCGCTCCACGCAACTGCGACCATGGCCGTCCCCCCCAAATTCATCGCTCAAAACATGAGCGATCGAGTTTGGGGGGGATGACGATTCGGTCAAGCCGCTTTGCCGTGATCAGAACAGGAAATCCGTGGCCACCACGGCGGGTTTGCCGGTCAGCTCCAGCACCCAGTCCGCGACCCCGTCGCCGTTCTGATCGCCGATGACCAGCCCGCCGGCGGCGAAGTAGAAGAAGGACTTCGCCCCGCCGCCCACCAGCCCCGCGCTGCCGTTAAAGCTCGTCCCCAGGGCCCGCAGATCGATGTCATCCACCCCGCTGGTGAAATCGCTGATCACATCGCGCCCCGCGCCAATGCCGATATGCGCGGCGCTGGCAAAGACGAAGACATCCGCCCCCGGCCCGCCATTCATCACATCGCGCCCCGTGCCGGCATTGATCGTGTCATTGCCGACCCCACCAAAGGCGGTGTTGGTCCCGGCCCCCAGCACGATGAAATCATTGCCGGCCCCGCCGCCGATGAAGTCATTGCCAAGGCCGGCATAGATCGTGTCATTGCCCGCCCCGCCCAGCACCGTGTCATTGCCGGAACCGCCCGCGGCGACATCGCCGGCAGCACTGGTATAGATCACGTCATTGCCGTCATTGGCCAGCAAGAGGTTGCGCCCGGCGCTGCCATAGATCGTGTCCGACCCCGACCCGCCCTGCACCGTGTCATTGCCCAGACCCGCATAGATGACATTGCTGCCGCCCGAGCCATAGATCACATCATTGCCGGCGCCGCCGCCGACATTGTCATTGCCAAGCCCGGCATAGATCGTATCCGCGCCATCGCCGCCGCGGATCGTGTCATTGCCATTGCCGCCGCCGATGAAATCGCCGCCCGTGCCGGCCTGGATGAAGTCATTGCCATCATTGCCAAACAACTGATTGCGCCCGGCAGAACCATAGATCTGATCACCATCAGCCCCGCCCTGCACGGTATCATTGCCCAAACCGCCAAACATCGTATTGGCCCCGGCCCCACCGTCGATCAGGTCATTCCCAGCCCCGCCACCAATGAAGTCCGCCCCATCCCCGCCTTCCAGCGTGTCATTGCCGTCATTGCCGAGGAGCCGGTCATTGCCGCCGCGTCCTTCGAGCCGTTCGCCGATGGCGCCGCCCGAGATCGTGTCATTGGCCTCGGTGCCGCGCACCGCGTCGATATTGCTGACGCTGTCGGTATCGCCAAAGCCGTCGCGGATGGTGCCCGCAGCCAGATCGGCCAGAATACCGGCGGTGCCGCCGTCATTGGCGTCGCGCGAATAATCCGCCCGTTCAAAGCCCAGCACCGTGCCTTGCAGCGAGTCATTGCCCTGAAGGCCACGGAAGGTCAGGAAGGCATCGGCGGCATTGCGCCCGATCACGCTATCGGCAAGGAAGGTGCCGCGAATGCCCTCGATATTGCGCAACGTGTCGGTATCGCCATAGGTGTCGATGGCCAGCCCGGTCTGCATATTGACCACGACGCCGCGGGCGCTGTCGCGATGCTCGCGCGCCTCGCTGCGGTAATCGGCCTCGTCAAAGCCGGTGCCGCCGTCGATGGTGTCATTGCCGGCATAGCCGGTGAAGCCCTCGAAATTGTCGCCATCCGAGCCGGTGACGGTGATGGTATCGGCATCCTGCGAGCCCTGGATGAACTGCACCCAGGTAAAGGTGTCATTGACCCGCCCGGCGATACCGCTCTGGACCGTGCCTGAACCATTGGCACCGACCAGGATGGTCAGGCCGCCGATCCCCGACAGATCGGCATAGGAAATGTCGATGCCGTCGCGGGCATTCTGATAGAGCGTCTGGCTGCCGCGGATCACGTTGGCGCCAAGGCCCGGGCGTATGTAATCGCCAAAGCCGGTGACATCGTCCGAGCCGTCGAGCGTATCATCGCCGTCGCCGCCCTCGAGATAGTCATTGCCCAGCCCGCCCACGAGGCTGTCATTGCCGGCATCACCGATCAGATCGTCATCGCCGCCATAGCCAAAGAGGATGTCATTGCCGTCGCGGCCCCGGAAATGCTCATCGGCAAGGCTGCCGCCGATCACATCGGCAAAGTTGGTGGCGCGGATCTCTTCGATATTCGACAATTGCTGGGTAAAGGCGACGCCGTTCCAGAAGCCGGTCACGACGCCGGTGGCCATATTGGCATTGATCGGGCCGCTGACATCGCGGCGGTCATAGCGCACCGTGTCATAGCCGTCGCCGCCGTCGATCGTGTCATTGCCGCCTTCGGTGATGAAATTCTCTTCGCGGGCGCTGCCGATGACGCTGTCGGCCAGCCGCGTGCCGCCGATTTCCAGCCGGTAGGCGTCGCCACGCACGACCAGCGTCTCGGCATGGCCAAAGCCGTCATTGGCGATGGCGCCGGTGGCGATGTTGATCACCAGCCCCTGGGTCGCGCCCATCCATTCGTCATAGCTGCCTGAAAAGTTCAGCCGGATGCCCCCCGAGAGCGTCAGGTCATAGCTGTCGGCGCCGCGTCCGCCAAAGATCTGCACCCATGTGCCGTCGCCGCCATCGATCACAAAGCTGTCACCCTGCGCGGTGCCAAAGAGGCTATAGCCATCGTTCACATCGTTCAGCACGCGCGCCACATCGACCAGCGTATCGGTGCCCACCAGCGCGCCGCCGCCATCGAATTTCTGCACCGTGCCGGTATTGGCCACACCATCGATGGTAAAGGCCACCCGGGTGCCGGCCAGACGATGATAGCTCAGATCGTTCCAGCCATCACCGCCGCCGCCGACCCCGCTGTAGACGATGGTGTCATTGCCCAGCGATCCCTCGACCGTCTCGCCGCCGCCCACGGCCGAGCGTCCGACCTCAACCCGGTCATCGCCATCGCCGCCGTTCAGCCGGTCATTGCCATCGCCGCCCAGCAGCGTGTCATTGCCCGCCTCGCCGTTCAGCGTGTCATCCCCGCCGGCGCCGGCCAGAATATCGTTGCCGCCACGGCCATCGAACCGTTCGTCCCTGTTGCTGCCAGAGAGCTGATCATCGAAATTGGTGCCGCGGACTTCCTCGATATTCGAGACCTGCTTGGTAAAGCCCACCCCGCTCCAGGCGCCGATAAAAACCCCGCTTTCAAGGCTGCCCACCACCCCCGAAGAACTGGGCGAGCGGTCAAAGCGCAACAGGTCCCAGCCGTCGCCGCCATCCAGCGTGTCATTGCCGCCGCGCAGGATAAAACGGTCATTGCGGGCCGAGCCCTGAATGACATCGACGAAATCGGTGCCCTCGATCTCCAGCCGGCCATCGCTGCCGGTGACATTGATCTGGTCTAGGGCGCCAAAGCCGTCATTCGAGACGACCCCGGTGGCAAGGTTGACCGTGGCGCCGGTGCCCGAGCGAGTGCCCGGACCAAAGGCATAGGTGATGCGGGTAACGCCGCCGCTGGTGCCGGTCAGGTCGATGTTGAACGTATCGTTGCCCTCACCGCCCGCCAGCAGGCTGAAGCCGTCGATGCCGCTGACATTGAAGACATCGTTCAGGGTCGAGCCCTGAAAGTTCAGCCCCTCGCCGCGCATCACCGCCCGCCCGCCGATCACCGTATCGGTGCCAAAGCCATTGGCCTTGGTCACGGTAAAGCTGTCGGCAAAGCCATTGGCATTGACCGTGACCGCGGCGCCAAGGTTCCAGTAGACCAGATCGACAAAGGTGGTGACGCCGGTCAAATCATAGGTGTCATTGCCGCGCCCGCCGCCCAACAGCTCGCCACTATTGCCGCCGCCGGGGTTGATCGTGTCATTGCCATTGCCGCCTTCGAGCGTGTCGGCAAAATTCGAGCCGAGGATGGTCAGCGGGGCCGTTACCCCGTCAAAGGCGAAATTCACTCCGATACCCGAGCCCGAGGCGTCAAAGGTAATGGGTTGCAGGCTGAGCAGCGCGTTCAGCGGTGCCTGATTGTCAAACTCGACCGACTGGTTGATGGCATTGGCGAACTGGGTGAAATCCCAGGAAATGCCAGTCAGGGTCATCACCGGGTTGTTGGCCGGATCGCGGATGGTGATCGAGCTCAGCGTGCCAAAGGGCACCGGCTCGCCGCCGACGATGGAAAAGCCAAGGTTGGTGCCCTCAAAGCTGGTGCGAAAGCCGGTGTCGGGGTTGCGCATCACCACCAGAGTGGAGGTTTGCTGCTCGATCACCGGATTGCCGACGGAATCGAAGGCGGCGTCGATCGGATCGGGCGTGCTGCCAAAAAGGCTGAGCGTGGCCATGATATTTCCCCCTGTTATGTCTCTTGCAGATCAGCCCGGGCGGGCATCCTGCAAATGTTAACGCAGCCGGGGGCCGGCGCCAAAGATAAATGGCGACATTTACGGTATATTAACGGGAGAGACTGTCCCCGGGTCATGGTCCCGGGGACGCAAGACAGGGGTTACAGCAGGAAATCCCCCGCGCCGACGGCGGGGGCGCCGGCCAGCTCCAGCACCCAGTCGGCCACGCCATCGCCGTTCTGATCGCCGATGAGCAGCCCGCCACTGGCAAAGTAGTAGAAAGACTTCGCCCCGCCCCCGACCAGCCCGGCCCCGCCGTTGAAACTGGTGCCAAGCGCGCGCAGGTCGATATCGTCAGTGCCGGGGGTAAAGCCGGTGATTACATCGCGACCCGCGCCGATGCCGATGGCGGCGGCAGAGGCAAAGACGAAGACATCGGCGCCGGGGCCGCCGTTCATCAGATCCTTGCCGGTGCCGGCATGGAGCGTGTCATTGCCAAGCCCCCCCCAAAGCGTCGAATTGCCGCCCGAGGCATAGATCACGTCATTGCCGCCCCCGCCTGCCGCATCGTCATTGCCAAGGCCGGCATAGATCGTGTCATTGCCCGACCCGCCGCGGATGGTGTCATTGCCGGCGCCCCCGCCGATCAGGTCGCCGTCATTGCCGCCGGTGATGCTGTCATTGCCACCATTGCCGAACAATTGGTTGCGCCCGGCGCCGCCATAGATCCGCTCATTGCCCGATCCGCCATGCACCGTATCATCGCCATTGCCGCCCCAGAGGTCATTGGTGCCGCCCGAGCCATAGATCAGATCGTTGCCATCGCCACCGCCGACATTGTCATCGCCAAGGCCCGCATAGATCGTGTCGTTGCCGGCATCGCCCCGGATCGTGTCATTGCCCGATCCGCCACCGATGAAATCGGCATCCGCCCCGCCCTCGATCAGGTCGTTGCCGCTGTCGCCCAGCATGCTGTCGTCGCCCGACCCGCCATAGAGGCTGTCATTATCGGCCCCGCCGTCGATCGTGTCATCGCCGGCACCGCCGTAAAGCCGGCCGTCATCGCCATTGCCCCGGATCGAACCCGCCCCCTCGCCGCCATAAAGCGTGTCGCGGCCATGAAGGATAAAAGTACCTAACCCCCCCCCGGGCAAGGGCAGGGTAAGCGGGTTGAAACCGTTCATCACATCATTGCCGCCCAGGGCAAAGACCTCTTGCGTGCTGCTGCCGGACAGCGTGTCGGCGCCATTGGTACCCAAGAGCATTTCGGGCGGCACGGCGGGCAGCGGATCGGCCCCCTGCGCCACGCGCAGCGCATAATCGCCGGGCTCGAGCGCCGGATCGGTCGAGACGATCGAGCGGAATTCGCGGGCCGAGCGGACCTCGATGAAATAGGTTCCCCCCGTGGCGGGGGTAAAGCTCAGCAGTGAATTCTTGGTCAGGATATTGGCATTGTCATTGCTGGCCAGGATGGTGCCGGCGGCATCATAGATCGCCACCACCGGATCGCCCAACCCGTCACGCCCGGCAGCGGCGGGGCTGGAGGTCAGCGCGATGCGATAGAGCGTGCCGGCGGTCAGGCTGATCGAATACCAGTCGCGGTCGATCAGCGTGCCGGTGGGAATGCCAAAGGGGCCGCCGCCGGTGAATTGCGTCCGCGCTGTCAGGGTGCCGCGCACCGCGCCACCGGCGGCGATGCTGCCCACTGTGGTGACATCCTGCGACAGGTCTCCACGAAAGTCTTCCATGCTTGAAACTCCATATCTGCGGGACCGGACACAGGGCGGTCAGCCTGTGCCGGGCGCGATGTCTTGCGGTGGGGAAGTCAAATGAAATCTGCGGTCAGAATCCGCCGAAGCCCTGAGTCTGTCAAGGAAGGCAAAGATGACCCCGGGGTAGGGCTAACCCTACCCGAGGGGGGCCTTGCCCCGGTAACAGCGGATTTTCGCCAAGGCGACCGCCCCCCGCGTGCCGGGGGGCAGGGGGCTAGAGCCGGCGCTCGGCGGTGTCGAGGAACCAGCGATAGGTGCCCGCCAGCCCTTCGCGCAGGCCGATGCGGGCCTGCCAGCCCATCGCGGCCAGACGGCTGACATCCATCAGCTTGCGCATCGTGCCATCGGGCTTGGAGGGATCGGTGGTGATGCGGCCCTTATAGCCCGTCACCTCGGCCACCATCCGCGCCAGATCGAGAATGGTGACATCGCTGCCCGAGCCGACATTGATATGGCTCAGCATCGGCTGGGTATTGGCCTCATAGACCGCCTTGGGCAGGTCCAGCACGAAGAGGCTGGCCTCGGCCATGTCATCGACATGCAGGAATTCGCGCATCGGCTTGCCCGAGCCCCAGATCACCACCTCATCGCGGCCCTGTTGCGCGGCCTCATGGAACCGGCGGATCAGCGCCGGCAGGACATGGGAATTCTCGGGGTGGAAATTGTCGCCCGGCCCGTAAAGATTGGTCGGCATGACCGACCGGTAATCGGTGCCATGCTGGCGGTTATAGCTCTCGCAGAGCTTGATGCCGGCGATCTTGGCCACGGCATAGGGCTCGTTCGTGGGCTCCAGCACCCCGGTCAGCAGTGCATCCTCGCGCATCGGCTGAGGCACCGCGCGCGGATAGATGCAGGAAGACCCCAGTTGCAAGAGCCGCGTCACCCCGGCGGCAAAGGCCTGATGGATGACGTTGCATTCGATCATCAGGTTTTCATAGATGAAATCGGCCGGATAGGTGTTGTTGGCATGAATGCCCCCCACCTTGGCGGCGGCGAGGATCACCACATCGGGCTTTTCGCCCTGCATGAAGTCACGCACCGCGGCCTGACTGGTCAGATCCAGCTCGGCATGGGTGCGGGTGATCAGCTCCAGCGCCTCACCGGCGTCCTTGCGGGCCTGAAGGCGGCGCAGGATCGCCCCCCCCACCATGCCGCGATGGCCTGCGATGTAGAACTTGCGCATCTTGCCGCCCTCAGCCGTTCTCGACCGAGACGGGAATCTCCATGCCATGAGCGCGCAAGAGGGCATGGCGGCGGGCGGTCTTCAGATCCTCGGCAACCATCTCGGCGCACATTTCCTGGGCGGTGATTTCCGGCACCCAGCCCAGCTTTTCCTTGGCCTTGGCGGGGTTGCCCAGCAGGGTTTCCACCTCGGCAGGGCGGAAATAGCGCGGGTCGATCCGCATGATCACATCGCCCGGTTTCAGCGCCGGGGCCTTGTCGCCCGCGATCGCGGTGACGGTCGCGATCTCATCGACACCGCTGCCGGTGAATTCCACCGTGACGCCCAGTTCGGCGGCCGACCAGCTGATGAATTCGCGCACCGAATATTGCACGCCGGTGGCGATCACGAAATCCTCGGGCGCGTCCTGTTGCAGCATCATCCACTGCATGCGCACATAGTCCTTGGCATGGCCCCAGTCGCGCAAAGAGTCGATATTGCCCATGTAGAGACATTTCTCGAGCCCCTGGGCGATATTGGCCAGACCCCGGGTGATCTTGCGCGTGACGAAGGTTTCGCCGCGGCGCGGGCTTTCGTGATTGAACAGGATGCCGTTGCAGGCATACATGCCATAGGCCTCGCGGTAATTCACCGCGATCCAATAGGCATACATCTTGGCCACCGCATAGGGGCTGCGGGGGTGGAAGGGCGTGGTCTCGGTCTGCGGAATTTCCTGCACCAGACCATAAAGTTCCGAGGTCGAGGCCTGATAAAAGCGGGTTTTCTTCTCCAGCCCCAGAAAGCGGATCGCCTCCAGCAGGCGCAGGGTGCCGATGGCATCCACATCCGCGGTATATTCCGGCGCCTCGAAGCTGACCGCGACATGGCTCTGCGCGCCGAGGTTATAAACCTCGTCGGGCTGCACCTCTTGCAGGATGCGCGTCAGGTTCGAGGTATCGGTCAGATCGCCGTAATGCAGCTTGAAATGGGCGTTGTTGACATGGGGATCCTGATAGATGTGATCCACGCGCTGGGTGTTGAACAGCGAGGCGCGGCGCTTGATGCCATGCACCTCATAGCCTTTTCCCAGCAGGAACTCGGCCAGATAAGAGCCGTCTTGGCCGGTCACGCCGGTAATCAAAGCTTTTTTCATATCAAATCTGCCTCCAGTTCGAAGAATCTTGCCGGCCCATCGGATCGCCCGGGCCTGCCAATACGCGGATCATGCGGACCAGCCAATACGGAAAAGGTCAGGCGGGGGGCTTCCCTGCCAGGGTTTCGATCACGTCACACAGTGCCTGCAATTCCGCCTCGGGCAACTGGACAGGACGCGCTTTGGACCCGTAATCCGGATCCCGGAACAACTGCTCGCGATTGGGGAAGAAGTTCTGGCGCACCCATTCATTGGACTCGGCAAAAGCCTCTCGGTAGGCCTGAACCAGTTCGGGCGCGGGGACATGTGCGGCCCCTTTGGTGAAAATATTGCACAGCACGGCCAAGATCCGCTCATACCGGGGATCGGGCTTGCCGCTGGCGACACGCTCCAGATGGCGCGCGTTGATCCGGCTCAGGACATCAATCCCCAGATTGCTCAGCGATTCATTCTGCGGCGGGGGGAATGTGTAATCCAGCGCCGGCAGTTCGGCCACATGGATGAAATCATCCAGCAGGTTTCCTTTGTGGAAGCACCCCTTTTCGAACAGCCGAATACGCATGTTCTGGGCCCCGAGTATCTCGGACCAGACCTGGATCGTCTGGCGATGGTTCACGATATTGCGGAAATATTCGTTCTCCGGGCCCGGCACAGTCACCATGTCAGAACCGCTGCGCACCGCGGTTGAAAACAACGATACTGCTGTTTGCACGGGTTCCCGCAGATAGAGGATCACATCGATCTGGTCGAAGACCGAGCTGAGCAGCCCATGCAGCCTTATGATCTCTTCCCGCGTGCGCAGACGGCTTTGGAAATGCTCGGAGGAGACGACAACGCGCTGGCCGCCAAACTGGCTGACCTCTTCGCAGAATTCCTCCCACCAGAGTTTCACCGCTTCGGCGCGCTGCACCGGCCCGGCCAGTTTCTGCTGCTTGATGAATTCATCTGCGCGGTCCGGATTATAGGCGATCACCGGCAACTTGCGCTGGTTGATCTTTCCCGGAGACATCGGTACCAGAATGCCCTGCTCAGCAAGGCTGAGCCGGTTCACATACATGAAACGCTGTATCGTCGTCGTCCCGGTCTTCTCAGTACCGATGTGCAAAGTCAGGCGCAAAGGCTCTGGCTCCTTCTTGAATGCCCGATCCCCTTGATCACGGATCAGGCAGGTATTGTCACGGCGCTTTTCGCAGCCGTCATGCTATCCATCAACGCGGCAAAGTCACGAGCTACATTCGCCGGCGCATGTTCTTCGCGGATGGCCAAGGCCGCGCGTGTCCGTGCTTCCTTGGAATGGCTGCCAAGGATATCGAGCAAAGCCGTCACGAAGGCGGGAATCGTATAGTCTTCGGCCACCGCGCCATAACCGTAACGGCGCACGAATTCCTCACAGCCATGGCCGGGGCCCACCACCGGCACGCAGCCATAGCTGCCGGCCTCGACCAGAATGTTGGGCCAGTTATCCTCGAGAGAGGCACTCAGCAGCACATCGGTCTTCTGCATGATCCCGGCCAAGACCTCATGATCGGTGATACGGCCGTGGAACACATGCCGGACCCCGGTCGCCGCCAGATAGGCTTTCATCTCGGGGGCAGCGGTGCCGACGACATCCACCACGAAATCGGTGCCCTTCTTGCCCAGGCTGTGCAGGGCCGCCAGAACCTCCAGCGCGAAACGCATGTTCTTGCGGCCTTCGTGCAGGCTGTCGGCAATCAGCAGGATGCGCCGGTTAAAGGGCCGGTCTGTATCGAGTGGCGCCACCGGCACATAGGCGTTGCGCAAGACATGCCCGCGATGCCTGGGCACGATGCCGCTGGCCACGACGGCGTTGCGCAGAAACTCGCTGGGGGCGGCGATATGCACGTTTTCAAGGCCGAACAGCTTTTGCTTCAGCACATAGTTTTCCGCGATGATCGCCTGTGAACAGCGCTTGGTGTCCACCTGCGGACAGGCCTTGCAGCCCCGACCGTATTGCGAGCAGGTCGACGGATAGTGGCAGCCCCCTGTCGAGTAGTAGAAATCGTGCATCATGAACAGGATCGGCTTACCGCGCAAAGCAAGGGCTAGAAGTTCAGCAGTGCTGATCAGATAGCTAGCCCAGTGGACATTGATCAAGTCATAACTTTGGCACAGCATTTCCACCAGCCATCCGCGCTGATAGCCGGAATACTCCACGGTAAAGTGGGTGTCGCTGATGGTGTTGTTGGTCAGGCTCTCCAGCGGAGAGATCGAGGGCGGCAGAGATTCTCCCAAAGCCGCGATATCAATGAAATCCGTGCTGTAAACCCCGGTCGAGGCGACCGCATCCGCCATGCGCTTGGCGGCGATCCCGCCGCCGCCGCCGCCCGCGCTGGACAGGACGGCAATCCGCTTTGCCTGACTCATCGGGTGGCCTCGATGTCCAGATCCAGCAGAAGGGCGCGGTTCTTTTCGACCTCGGCCTGTACGGCGGCCAGTTTCTGGCCCGCCAGGGTTTCGATGATCTGCGACACCGGGCGCGGGGCCTCAGCCTTTTGCGCGGTCTCGTTGAACAGGCTGACCAGAATATCCAAGGTGGCGCGGGCCTCTTTCATACCGCCATGCGCGGCCTGGACCATGGCCAGTTCGGTGATCGACTCTCCGCGTTTGCCCCGCGTTTTGCAGTCTTCGTGATAGACGCTGTAGGCAATGTCGACCGGAATGTGCAGGAACTTGAACCGGGAGGCCATCCCCAGAAACAGATCCGCATCCATCGCGTAATGCATCTCTTCCTTGCAGGGGCCCGCAGCATCCCAGGCCTTGCGGGTGAAAAACACACTGGGTTGGATCAGGTGATGCGCCGCATAGTCGAGAAGATAGGCAAAGGTCAGCTTCTCGGGGCCGAATTTGAAATGGCGGATAGGCTTGAAATCGATTTCCGTCATATAGGCATCGCCCACGACCACCTCGATTCCAGGGTTTTTCTGGAACGCGCGGCGCACCGCGGTCAGTGCATTCGGCAGGATGATATCATCGCCGTTGAGCCAGTAGAGAATAGGTTTCGTGGCGCGCTGATAGCCCTTGTTGATCGCATCCGACTGGCCACGATCCTTTTCCATCACCACGACGGAAAACATGGATCTGTAATGTTCGACGATATCGGCCGTCTCATCGGTGCTGCCGCCATCCATCAGAATGATTTCGACGCCGTTGAGATCGTTGCACAGCAAGCTGCGCAATGTTTTCTCAAGGAATGCCCCCGAGTTGAATATCGGCACAACGATAGAGACCCCGGGAAGATCCGCCTCGGCGGTTTCGACCTTCAGCCCGTTTTCCCAAGGCAGCACATTCACTTTCCGGCGCGGTTCAGGCAGCATCTTCATTCTTCCCGGTCATGAAATTTCGGATTTCCATCATCAATGCCCGTTCGGCATCGCTTTCACAACTCAACACAAGGGCGTTGAACAGTCGTTTGTTGACGATTTTATAATCGGCCAACTCAGTGCAAAAAATCTTTGCAATCTCAATACGACGCAGGTCGGGGTTATCCTTGGAGTTATCCCGGATGATGCGCATCGCCGCCGCATGCATATTCCCCTTGGGATATTCGGTCGTCAGACCCTTGGCACCACGGAGATGCAGCAATAGTACAAGAGTAAGCAGGATTTGTGAGAAGGAACGCTTATACTCGGAATCCCGAAAATGCTCGATCAGCCCCGGGAATCCGATTTCCTGACGCGAGGCGATCCCGCCAATCAGGCGTGAAACAAAATCACTGCCAAAGGCATGGACCAGGTTCGGCATGCGCCTGGATAAATCGTTAAGCACCTGTTGCTGTTGTTCATTCAGCGCCGCAGCCTGCACGATTTTGCTCGGCCGCAAGTCATCCACATGTTGCGCAGAAAGGTTTTTCTGGCAGGCGGATTCAATGATGCCCGAAAATTCCTGGACGGCCTGTTCGTGGTTTTTCCCCAAGCCTATTCCCAGCGCCTGCAAAGCGGGCAGATAATGAGAGAATTCAGCCACGTTATTATAGGTGGGGCGATGCGTCTCGTGGAACAGCACATGGCTGTCAATGAAGGTGGCCCCCAGACGCCTCTCTATGAAGGCGCCCACAAAATAATCCCAGCCGACAATACCGAAACACATCCGGTTGCTGACGGGGAAGAGGGACAGTTCTTTTAACAGCTTTCCAACCGACGCTTGCGGCAACAGGAAGGCATCAAGCCCGCCGCGATAGGGTTTGCATGCCCGGTCGATCGGAAAATCTAGCGAGAACACCTCTTCGCGGGTCAGGGCGAGCATGTCCCCGGTCTGACGCCAGATCGACAGAAAACCGGTGCCCTCGCTCGCCGGGTAAAGATCTGCATTCACAAGCAGCACATCGCTGTCGAACATTGCCGCCGCACGCCCAAGCACCGCCAGAATCTTTGGCGTATGCTTGCCATGCAGGGCCTTGCCCGTTTCCTCTTCGCCAAGCTGGATAATGCTATCCTGAGGGACACCTCCCTTGAGCAAGGCTTTTATTTCGCTGCCATGATTGCAGGTAAAGGTATTAAACCCCAGCTTCTGCCATTTGCGAAAACAGCGAATTTGCAGATCAGCGCGCGAATAAGGGTTGATCGAGGTAATGACGATCGGTTTGCGGAAATCCGGGCCTTCCTGTGCTGTTCCCCGAAGCGCCAGGTCGATCAGCGCCCGGTAACGCTTTAAAAGATCCTGTTGCCCGGTATTTTTCGCTTGCGGCGTATCCGCAGACAGGGTGTTAAATTTTGACCAGATATCTTCTTTAGAGGCTTTTCCCGTTGTCGCCAGGCTGTATAGTTGAAAAAGCTGTGTATTCATTTCAGAATAAGAGGCGGTTTGGATCATGACTGGCAATTAGTCCCAATGTTGCAAAATTGACAGAGACCCGCTTTAGGGTTTACGAAAAATCGATTACTAATTAAAGTTGCGGACGTAACATGGTTCGGGTCGGAGATAGCTCAGCCATCCCGCCTGCGCAAGCTGCAATCGCCGGCAGGCCAAGGCCTGAGCGGCCCCGGGCGGCACTGTGTTTGCGGATCTCTGCCAAGGTCAAGGGTTTCTGTCCCGGGGTCTGCGAAATCTGCGCCATAGGATATAGCACGTGCTTAACCATCATGCGATCTCACAACCCGAGGGAGTTTTGGACACCATCTTATGCAACTTTTGCAAGGATTCCCGTCCTGAATCCAATGTACTGACCCGTAGTCAGTCAGAGCCCCGGATAACCGCAAGGCTTATTTCTCATAATGCCCGGTTTGGTGCCAGCGCCAGGCATCGGCAATCATCCGGTCCAGCGTTGACCTTGTGGGCTGCCAGCCCAGATCCTGCACAGCCCGGCTGGAGCCGGAAACCAGCTTCGTGCAATCGCCGGGGCGGCGCGGCCCTTCCACATAGGGCACGGGGCGATTGGTCACCCTGCGGGCATGTTCGATCACCTCGCGGACCGAGAAGCCCGAGCCGGTGCCGAGATTGAACACCCGGCTCTCCTTGCCCTCTTCAAGCCATTTCAGGCCCAGAACATGCGCCTCTACCAGATCGCAGACATGCACATAGTCGCGCACGCAGGTGCCGTCCTGGGTGTCGTAATCGGTGCCATAAATGGTCAGCGCATCGCGCCGCCCGTCGACCGCATCCAGCAGGATCGGAATCAGATGGGTCTCGGGGCGATGGAATTCGCCAATCTCGGCCGCCTCAGACCCCCCTGCCACGTTGAAATAGCGGAAGATGACCGATTTCAGGCCGCAAGAGGCGCCGAAATCGACCAGCATGTTTTCCACCGCCCGCTTCGAGCCGCCATAAGAGTTGATCGGCAGTTGCACGCTGTCTTCGTTCAGGATCACGTTATCCTGCTCGCCATAGGTGGCACAGGTCGAGGAAAAGACAAAATTCATGCAGCCCGCTGCGACGGCCGCCTCGATCAGGTTGAGCGAGCCAAAGGCGTTGTTGCGCCAGTACTTGCCGGGATCGGACATGCTTTCCCCGACAAGGCTGAGTGCCGCGAAATGCATCACCGCGATTGGCTTGTATCTGGCGAAAACCTCGTCCAGCCGGGCGCGATCGGCCAGATCGCCTTTCTCGAAGGGCCCGAACTGAACCGCATCCTGCCATCCGGTGACAAGGCTGTCATAGGTGACGGGGAGATACCCGTTCTCTTTCAGGGTTTTGCAGGCATGGCTGCCAATATAGCCTGCCCCACCTGTCACCAGAACGACTTTCATCTACCCACGACTCCTGTTGCAAAAGCAAATTCCGATCCCGGCGAGCCGGGCGGATCGGTTCCTGATCAGGCGATCTCCGGCCACCATCCACATCCATTCCGGCATCACCGCCCCAAGATCAAAACGGGCTGCCCTCCGGGACAAGCCCGTTTTTCCGTTGCAGGGCCCACATGGCTTGGGTTTCGCCCGCCCCTGTCCAGTGCCTGCCGGGGCTTACCCCCTCGCCCCCTGGCCGCGCGCATAGATATCCTCGTAGCGGATGATGTCATCCTCGCCCAGATAGGCGCCGGTCTGCACCTCGATCAGCACCATCGGCACCTTGCCGGGGTTTTCCATCCGGTGAATCGCGCCCAGCGGGATATAGACCGACTGATTCTCGGTCACGAGGCGCACGGTGTCATCGACTGTGACCCGGGCCGTGCCCTGCACCACGATCCAGTGTTCCGAGCGGTGATGATGGCTTTGCAGCGACAGCGCCGCGCCCGGATGCACCACGATCCGCTTGACCTGGAACCGGTCGCCGATCACCAGGCTCTCGAACCAGCCCCAGGGGCGGAAGTCACGCGGGAATTGCTGGGCCTGCTTGGCCTGTTTGGCCTTGAGCGCATCGACCGCCTTCTTGACGTCCTGCGCGCGGTCCATATGGGCGACCAGCACGGCGTCGGGCATGGCGACGGCGATGATATCCTTCAGCCCGATGCCGACCAGTTCCAGCGCCTCGGCCTCGGACCGCAACAGCGAGGACTGGCAGTCGATCGCCGTGGCATTGGCCGAGGTGACAACCCCCTGCCCATCCGGCCCGGTTTCGCGCCAGACGGCATCCCAGCCCCCCAGATCGGACCAGCCGGCGGCAAAGGGCACCACCGACAGGCGGTCGGATTTCTCCATCACCGCATAGTCGATCGAGATCTCGCGCGCCTTGGCCCAGGGCTCGGGCGCCAGCCGCAGAAAGCCGAGATCGGCCTTGGCCTCGGTCACGGCGGCGCGCACCGGGGCGATCAGATCGGGGGCATGGGTCTCAAAGGCGGCCAGAATATCGGCGGCGCGGAACAGGAAGATCCCCGAGTTCCACATGAAGCTGCCATCGGCCAGCATCGCGGCAGCCCGCGCCGCATCGGGTTTTTCGACAAAACGTGTCAGCGCCACCGGCTGGCCCGAACCGTCAGGACGGGCCGACAGTTCCAGATAGCCATAGCCGGTTTCGGGGCGGTCGGGGGCGATGCCAAAGGTAACGATCCGCCCCTCGGCCACCGCTGCCATCCCGGCCTGCACCGCGGCGCGGAAGGCCGGCGCATCGGGGATCACATGATCCGAGGGCGCGACCAGCATCACCGCATCGGGGTCAGCGGTCAGAAGGTGCAGCGCGGCAGCCAGCACGGCGGGGGCGGTATTGCGGCCCTCGGGCTCGATCAGCACCGGGCCGGGGTCGATCCCGGCCTCGGAAAGTTGCTCGGTGACGATGAAGCGGAAATCGGCATTGGTCACCACCATGGGCGCGGCAAAGGACAACCCGGCCTCTGTGCCCGACAGCCGCAGGGCCGATTGCTGGAACAGCGACTGCGCCCCGGCAAGGGCGGTAAATTGCTTGGGATAGGATTTCCGCGACAGCGGCCAAAGCCGGGTCCCGGAACCGCCGCACAGAAGAACAGGGGTGACGCGCATGAAAAACCTCTTGAGTGAAACCGGAGAAACCATCCACCTCGGAAAAACCCCTCCCTCATAACAGATGAGCCGCAGGGGTCCAGAGGGCTGAGCGTACGCAGCCTTTACCGGACCGTCAGATCGTCGGGCGAGAGTACGGCCAATCAGTCGAGAGGGGCCGCGATGCCAACCGAAGTTTCCGCAATCCTTGCGCTTCCCTATATTCAGCCTGCCCAGGCGCAAAAGCATGTCACCCATAACGAGGCGCTGCGAAAGCTGGACCTGCTGGTACAGCTGGCGGTGTCAAGCCGGCAGGCCGCCGTGCCCCCCGCCCTGCCCGCCGCGGGCGAGCGCCATATCGTGCCCGCCGGCGCCACCGGCGCCTTTGCCGGGCAGGATCACCGCGTCGCCCTGTGGGATGAGGGGGGGTGGAGCTTTTTCGACCCCCAGCCCGGCTGGCAGGCCGAGGTGCTGGACGAGGGCCGGCGCGTGGTCTTTGACGGGCTGGTCTGGGCCGGGGGCGAGGGGCAGGTGCAGCGGGTCGCGGGGCTGGGGGTCAATACCGATTCCGACAGCGCCAACCGGCTGGCGGTGGCGGGCGAGGCGACGCTGCTGACCCATGTCGGCGCCGGCCATCAGGTCAAGGTCAACAAGGCAGGCGCGGGCGATACCGCCAGCCTGCTGTTTCAGACCGGCTGGTCGGGCCGGGCCGAGATGGGCACTGCCGGCAGCGACGATTTCGAGATCAAGACCAGCGCCGATGGCAGCGCCTTTCAGACCGCGCTGCGCGCCATGGCCGCTTCGGGCCGGGTCGAGCTGCCCGCCGGCGCCACGCTGGCCGCCGGCAGCGCGGCCCAGCCGGGGCTGGCTTTCCTCGGCGATGGCGATACCGGCCTCTATTCCGCCGGTGCCGACCAGATCGGGCTGAGTGCGGGTGGGGCGCAGCGGGCCCTGCTGTCGCCTGCGGGGATGGTGCTGAACGTGCCGCTATCCGGCACGGCCGTGATGCAGGGCGCGACCGACCTGACCGCCGGGCGGCTGGTCAGGACCGGCGATTACGGGCTTGGCACCGCGATCACGCTGGGGCCGGCCGACAATCTCGATGCGCTGACGGCCTCGGGGTTCTACTACAACCCGACCTCGGGCAATACGCCCGGCAACAATTACCCGCTGGCCTCGGCCGGCACGCTCATGAACATCCGCCGCTCGGGCAGCAACTGGACGCAGCGTTATTCTGCCTATCCCAGCAATTCCAGCGCCAGCCAGATCCGGATCTTTGAACGCTCTTATGGCGGATCCGGCTGGTCGCCCTGGGTCGAGATGATCCATCAGGGCACGATCGTCGGACCGGTGACCCAGACCGCGGGCGTGCCGACCGGCCGGGTGATCGAGCGCGGCAGCAATGCCAATGGCGAATATGTGCGCTTTGCCGATGGCACGCAGATCTGCACAAAGCGGATTACGCTGACCGCGCAAGATATGAATGTCGCCTATGGATCGCTGTTCCGGTCCAATTCGCTGCTGTCGGGCACCACGACCTATCCGGCGACATTCGCCACTGCGCCGTCGTGCATCTGCATCGCGCATACGGCGGATTTCGCGACACTCACCGCCGTGGGCGGCATTGGCGATACGGTCAACACGCCCTCGACCGTCTATGCCGTATCCCCGATCAGCCTGTCCAACCGGACAATCTACGTCAATGTGACCGCCACCGGCCGCTGGTTCTGAGGAGAGCGCGCATGAAGATCACCCTGTCCCCCGTCCGCATGGACCTGCCGCTGATTGCCGAGGTCGAGGGCGAGATTCTGACACTTAACGGTGTGGCGCTCGATCTGTCAGCGGCAACCTCCGAAGCGCCGCTGGAAGAACCCGGCAATCCCTGGATCGTCGGCACGGTCTGCCGCGATGAGAGCGGCATGCTTGAGGTGACGCTGATCCTGCCCCATGGCGGCACCCCGCCGCCCGAAACGCTGTTCCCCGCCCCGATCGAGGTCACGGCGGGGCCCGGCCCGGCCGCCCCCCTACCCGCCCCCCCCCCCCCCCGAGGAGGGGGCCATGCTGGGGGGCCCGCGGTCCCTGCCCCTGGGGGGCCCCCCCCCGCCCGAACCCCTGTCCCCCGCCCCGATCGAGGTCACGGCGGGGCCGGTGCCGCTGCCGCCCTATGACGCCCCCCCGCCTGCCGAAGAGGCCACCCCCTAGGGCTCAGGCAAAGGGGGTGACAAAGCCGCCAAAGGCGCCGGCGCGCGCGTCCTTGTCCGACAGGATCGCCTGCGCCGGGTCGATCCCCCAGTCGATTGCCAGATCGGGATCGTCGAACCGGATCGCCCCCTCGGCGGCGGGGGCGTAGTAATCGCTGCATTTGTAAAGGATCTCGGTGTCATCGACCCGGGTGACGAAACCATGGGCGAAACCGGCGGGGATATAAAGCTGCGCCCCGGTTTCCGCCGAAAGCGGCACCCCCATCCAGCGCCCGTAGCTGGCCGAGCCGCGGCGCAGATCGACCACCACATCGAAGATCTCGCCCCGCAGCACCTGCACCAGCTTGGCCTGCGCCCGGGGTGGCGCCTGAAAATGCAGGCCGCGCACCGTGCCCGCCTTGGCCGAGCACGAGCGGTTGTCCTGCACGAAATCATCGGCAATGCCGGCGTCCCGCAGGCGCTGGCGGTTCCATGTCTCGGAAAACCAGCCGCGCGCATCGCCAAAGCGCGCCGGGGTCAGGCGCAGCACCCCCTGCAAGTCCAGCGTCTCGATCTGCATCACGTCCCCGTTCTTTTCGTCCCTTGCGCCGTGGAGTCTGCCCCCTGTCCAGCCGGGGCCCAGCAAAGCATGGCATTGCGGCCTGATGATGGTCGTATCATGGCCCCGTATCCTTTGGTGTTCCGGCGGCATTCTGGTCATCCAGCAGCCGATCCACAAGACCCGCCAGCGCCCCGCGCCAGTGGGCAAAGCTGAAGCGCCCCGCCCAGGCGGTGCGGATACGCGCGGGCGCCGCCGGCCCCTCGGCCCGGGCGGCACCCACCAGCGCGACAAGGCGGGCGGCCACCGCCCCGGGCGTCTCGTCGCGGGTGAAATCCACCACCATCGGATGGGTGGCCAGAATCTCGGCCATGCCGGGAATGCGGGTACTGGCCAGCGGCAGCCCGGCCTCAAAGGCCTCAAGCGCGGCAATCGGCATGCCCTCATAGCGCGAAGGGATCAGGAACAGATCGGCCGCTTGCAACAGCGGGCGAATATCCCGCATCGGGCCCAGAAAGCGCAGCCGGGCCGCCGCACCCGGGCCGGCGGCCGCCCGCATCCGGCGCTGAAAATCCGGGCGGTCAGTGCCCGCGCCGCAGATCGCCAGCTGCCAATCGCCGGGCAGATGCGCAAGGAGCCGCGCCGCCGTCAGGTGATCCTTCTGATAGCCGGCACGGCCCGTCATCACCACCAGCGGCGGGCCATCATGCGCCTGCCAGGGCAAGGGCCCCAGATCCGAGCAGTTTTCCAGCACATGACAGATATGGCGGGCGGGCGGCCCCCGCCCCCCGGCGCCGGCCCACCCCCCCGCCGGCTGCGCCCCCCCAAAAAACACGGGGCGGCGCGGCGGCGCCCCGAGGAACCCCCCCCCCCCCAC
>CALLZQ010000696.1 GCA_937858255.1 uncultured Tabrizicola sp. | reverse complement strand
GGGCCTGTGCTATTCGATCTTTGCCCAGGCCGGCGCCTATGAGGATACCGGATCCCTGACGATCTATGCCGGCACCTCGCGCGCCGAAATCGGCGATCTGACCCGCCTGACAGTGGATGAGATGAAGCGCGCCGCTGATGACATGACCGAGGCCGAGGTGGCCCGGGCGCGGGCGCAACTCAAGGCCGGGCTGTTGATGGGGCTGGAGAGCCCCTCGACCCGGGCCGAACGCAATGCCCGGATGCTCTCGGTCTGGGGCCGGGTGCCGGACGCGGCCGAGGCGGGGGCCAAGATCGACGCGGTGCCGCCGCAGGATGTGCGCGATTTCGCGGCGCGGACAGTGGCAGCCAAATCCTCGCTTGCGCTTTATGGCCCGGTGGCCAAGGCGCCGGGGCTGGAGGCGATCCGCGACAGGCTGGCCGCCTGATGCTGCCGTTTCGCCGCCGCCCCAAGCTGGAAACCGCGCGCATGACGCTGCGTCTGCCCCAGCATCAGGACTGGCGGGCATGGGCGGAACTGCGTGAGGAAAGCGCCAGCTTCCTGACCCCGTGGGAGCCGGTCTGGGCCGCCGACCATCTGATGCGGCGGGCCTTTACCAACCGGGTCTATTGGGCGCAGCGGTCCGAGGCGCAGGGCACGGCCCTGCCGTTCCTCTTGATCCGGCGCGAGGATCAGCAGGTGCTGGGGGCGATCACGCTGGACAATATCCGGCGCGGCCCGGCACAATGCGGCACCATCGGCTATTGGATCGGCGCCCGGTTTGCGCGGCAGGGCTATATGCGCGAGGCGATTCAATCGCTGGTCCATCATGCCTTTAGCGTCATGGATCTCAGCCGGATCGAGGCGGCCTGCCTGCCCGAAAACCTCGCCAGCCGCGGGGTGCTGGAGAAATCGGGCTTCAAGTATGAGGGGGTGGCGCAGAGCTACCTTCAGATCAACGGCCGCTGGCGCAACCATGTGCTTTATGCGGCGCTGCGCGGCGACCGGCGCGGCAAGACCGATATCGGCTAGGCCCGGGCGATGGTCGCCGGGCGCAAAGGAAAGGCGCTGACATGCTGACCCCCGTGACCTCCGGCTTTCTCGACCGGCTGCGCACGCGCCTGCCACAGGTGCTGCGCGCCGCCGAGCCGCGCGATCTGGAAGAGCCGCGCGGCCGCTGGACAGGGCAGGGGCGGGCGGTAGCCATGCCCCGCAGCACAGCCGAGGTGGCCGAGGTGGTGCGCGTCTGTGCCGCCGAACGGGTGGGGATCGTGCCGCTAGCGGGCGGGACGGGGCTGGTCGGCGGCCAGATCGCGCCAACGGGGCCGGAACCTCTGATCCTGTCGCTGGAGCGGATGACGGCCCTGCGGGGGGCCTATCCGCAGGAAAACGTGCTGGTGGTCGAGGCGGGGATGGTGCTGGCCGAGGTACAGGAACAGGCCGCGCGGCTGGACCGGCTGTTCCCGCTGTCTTTGGCGTCAGAGGGGTCGGCCCGGATCGGCGGCACGCTGGCGACCAATGCCGGCGGGGTGAATGTGCTGCGCTATGGCAATACCCGCGATCTGGTGCTGGGGGTCGAGGCGGTGCTGGCCGATGGCACCGTGGTCAACGGGCTGGGCCGGCTGCGCAAGGATAATACCGGTTACGATCTGCGCCATCTGCTGATCGGCTCTGAGGGGACGCTGGGCATCATCACCGCCGCCAGCCTGCGCCTGTCGCCGCGCCCGGCCTCGCAGGTGGCGGGGCTGCTGGCCGTTCCATCGCCCGAGGCGGCGCTGCGCCTGCTGTCGTTGGCCGAAGAACGGCTGACCGGCATGATCTCGGCCTTTGAACTGATCCACCGTACGGGTTACGATTTTCTGGCCGAGGCGATGCCACAGGTGGCGGTGCCGCTGGCGCCGCTGCCGGAATGGTCGGTGCTGCTCGATCTGGGGTTGCCACGTGAGATCGAGGCGGAAGAGGCCCTTGCCATGCTCTATGCCGAGGCCGAAGAGGCGGGGCTGGTGCTGGACGGGGTCATCGCTTTGGGCGCTGCACAACGCGACGGGCTGTGGCGCATCCGCGAGTCGATCCCGCTGGCCAATCGCAAGATCGGCGCGATTTCCAGCCATGACATCAGCCTGCCGCTGTCCGAGATTGCGGCGTTCATTCCCCGGGCGACGGCGGCCTTGGCGCGGCTGGGGGATTTCCGGGTGAATTGCTTTGGCCATCTGGGCGATGGCAATCTGCATTTCAACGTCTTTCCGGCGCGGGGGCGGAGCCGGGCCGAATATGAGGCGCAGCGTGAGGCGGTGAAGACTCTGGTGCATGACATGGTGGATGAAGGTCGGCGATCTGGGGCGCTATGGCGCCCCGGGCAAACTGGCGGCGATGCGGGCGATCAAGCCGGCGCGGGATCCGTTGGGGATCCTGAACCCCGGGGCCGTGTTGCGGGGCTGAAGCCGCCATCGCCATATCTTGAACCGGGAAAAGTGCAGGTTTCTGTTGCCAGGCACCTGCGAGCCCCGCCTTAGGCGGCTAAGCATAAGGACTTAGGTTTCGATCTTGCGAACTGCTTACGCAGCCAGCGCGACCGGAGCACGGTTGTCGTTGGCAACTGTACTTTTGCACCGATAACGGTGGTAGCTCACCGAGCGAAAGCTGGCCTCTTTGAACGTTCGTCGATCCTATTTCGGCCCCGAACCCCCGCAACGTCGGGTGGAATGGTGGAGCCGCCGGGTACCGCCCCCGGGTCCGAGCCGTCTATTACAGGTGCGTTTATCGCCATAGTCCGGGCGAACCCGAACGGGATTGAATATAGGGCCAGCCTTGGCCAGCCACAAGCCACGCAATGAAAAACGCCCGGAGTTTCCTCCGGGCGTTTCTACGTGAACGGGATGGATCAGAAGCCCGACTTGATCAGTTCGAATTCGTTGATCATCTTTTCGCGGAACTCGGCCGAAACCGGGGTCTGGGCCAAGAGCGTACCATCCACCGGGTCAACGAAGGCAGATTTCAGCTCGTCCTCGGTGATTTCCGCCATGGCGGCATCGTTGGAATGGGCATAGCCCAGTTCACCCAGCAGCGCCTTGGCCGAGCCATGCGCCAGCAGCGAGTTGATGAAGTCATAGGCCTTGTCTTCCTTGCCCGGGCCGTCCTTGAAATTGACGAAGCCGCAGAACCAGGTCGAGGCGCCCTCGGCGGCTTCGCGCTGGAAGCCGATGGGGAAGTTTTCGGCCTGAAGCAAGGCCACGCCGTCGTTCCACGACCAGGCGACCAGCACCTCGCCCGTGGCCATCAGTTGCGACATTTCGGCCGGATCGGACCAGTAGGCGCGCACATTCTTATGTGCCTCGCGCAGCCAGTTGGCGGCGGCGGTGAACTGCTCGTCCGAGACATTCGACCAGTCGGTCACGCCAGTGGCAAGGAAGGCCAGCGACCAGATGTCATCGGCGGAATCGGGCAGCGAGATGCGGCCGGCATATTTCGGATTGGTGAAGACGTTCAGCGAGGCGACATCCTCGGCCGGCACCTGATCCAGATTATAGGCGGTGGCGGTATAGGCGTAATCGGTCGGGATGAACCAGATGCCGGCATCATCCTTGATCACATCGCTGTTCAAAAGCGCGGGCTTGAGATTGGCGAATTCCGGGATCTTCGAGGTGTCCCAGGGCTCGATCAGGCCGGCTTCCTTGTAGCGCGGCAGAGAGGCGACGCAGGGGTGGCCGACATCGGCCTTGAAGCCCGAGGAGGCCTTCTGAAAGGCCTCGTCATCGTCACCGTAGAAGGAATAGGTCGGATGCTGCCCGTTCTTGGCGACGTAATCGGTCAGCACGCCCTCGATCTCCCAGCCGGCCCAGTCAAAGACCAGCAGTTCGGGATCAGCGGCCTGCGCGGCCGAGGCAAGGGCGATGGCCGAGAGGGCGCCAGCGAAAAGAGTGGTTTTCTTGGTCAAGTGATACTCCTGTCTGTTGGACGTCTGACCGCCATTCCCCATCGGCGGCCTTGGGCAAAAACGTAGTGGAGGAATCCGGCGCTCACAAGCGTTGCGCGTTCGGAGGCCAATAAAATGATCAAATTTCGGTGAGAAATGCCAGAAGTCAGGCAGGAAACGGGGCTTGACCTTGGCTTGCAGGCGTTGCCTGCTGCGGTTCGAGAGTTTGCGGCAGCACGGATGGAGGGCATTATGCGCGCTTTGGTGATGGAAAAAGTGGGCGATGGCCCGGCTGTGGCGCGGATCGGCGAATTGTCCGAAGAAGGGCCGCCCGCAGGCGATGCGACGGTGCGGGTCGAGTTCTCGACGCTGAACTACAAGGACGCGCTGTGCCTGTCGGGCAACGGCCGGGCGCTGGTAGCGCAATACCCCGCCC
>CALLZQ010000695.1 GCA_937858255.1 uncultured Tabrizicola sp. | reverse complement strand
CTACCATCCGCCTTCACGCGAACCTTAACGTTGTAGTCAATCACACGTTTGACAGAGACAAGTACACGCATCGGGAAATTCCTCTCTGGCGGTTTCGATCAGAAAGACTTGCGCCAGATCGCGCGCAATTCGCCCACGATGCCGCGCCGGAAGGTCAGCACGCAGGCCACGAAAATCACGCCGAGTACCACCGGAACCCAGGCCGCCAGGACCCCTGTTGCCAGCTTGTTCTGCAAGGTCACGATCACCGCGCTGCCCACCGCTGGCCCGGCAAGGGTGCCAAGCCCCCCCAGCAGCGTCATCAGCACCACCTCACCCGACATGTGCCAATGCGCGTCCGACAGCGAGGCAAGCTGGAACACCACGCTCTTGGTCGCCCCGGCAGCGCCCGCCAGAGTCGCGGACAGCACAAAGGCCAACAGCTTGTAGCGCTCGACATCGTAGCCAAGCGACCGGGCACGGTTTTCATTGTCGCGGATCGCCGCCAGCACCTGACCAAAAGGCGAATGCACGGTGCGCACGATCAGCAGGAACCCGGCGACGCAGATTGCCAGCACGAAATAATACATCGTCAGATCATCTTGCAGATCGAACACCCCCAGCGCCTTGCCGCGCGGAATGCCCTGAAGCCCGTTCTCACCACCGGTAAAGGGCGAGGAGACAAAGAAGAAATAGGCCATCTGCGCCATGGCAAGGGTGATCATGGCGAAGTAGATCCCCTGCCGCCGGATCGCCAGTTGACCAATGGCAAGCCCCATCAGCCCGGCCAGACCGGCGCCAAACAGGATGCCCATCTCGGTCGGCAGCCCCCAGACCTTGAGCGCATGGCCGGTGAAATAGGCCGCCCCGCCAAAGAAGGCCGCGTGACCAAAGCTGAGCAGCCCGCCAAAGCCGAGGATCAGGTTGAAGGCCGAGGCAAAGAGCGCAAAGCACAACAGCTTCATCAGCAGGATCGGATAAAAGGCAAGCGGTGCAACCAGCAAGGCCGCGAGCGCGAGGAGATAACCGGCAGAGGTTTTCATGACATCTTTCTCCGATCAGGCGGTCTTGCCGAACAGGCCGGCGGGGCGGATGACCAGCACGATGGCCATGACAAGGAAGATCACGGTAGAGGAGGCCTCGGGCCAGAACACCTTGGTCAGGCCCTCAATCACCCCCATCATCATACCGGTGGCGATCGCGCCGAGGATCGAACCCATGCCGCCGATCACCACCACGGCAAAGACGACGATGATCAGGTTTGAGCCCATCAGCGGATTGACCTGGGTAATCGGTGCCGCCAGCACCCCGGCAAAGGCCGCCAGCCCGACGCCATAGCCATAGGCCAGCGTGGTCAAGAGCGGCACATTGACGCCAAAGGCTTGCAAAAGCCGCGGATTTTCCGTTCCGGCGCGCAGGTAGGCGCCGATCTTGGTGCGTTCGAACAGCACCCAGGTTGCAAGGCAGATTGCCAGCGAGGCGACGACGACCCAGCCGCGATAATAGGGCAGCACCATGAAGCCAAGATTGACCGCCCCCTCAAGCTGTCTGGGCGTCGCATAGGAAATACCGGAAGAGCCGAAGAACTTGACGAAGACGCCCTCGATGACCAGCGCAAGGCCAAAGGTCAGCAACAGGCCGTAAAGATGATCCACCCCGGCAAGACGGCGCAGGAACAGACGCTCGATGACGATCCCGACGGCGCCGACGATCACCGGCGCCAGCAGCAGTGCCCCCCAGTAACCGATGCCGAAAAACTGGACGAGGCCCAGCGTGGCAAAGGCCCCCAGCATGTAAAGCGCACCATGGGCGAAATTGACGATGTTCAAGAGGCCGAAGATCACCGCCAGCCCCAGCGACAGGACCGCGTAGAACGCGCCGTTGATCAGGCCCAGCAAGAGCTGACCGAATAGCACCTGCGGAGAGATTCCCAGCAAATCCGTAAGCATGAAGGAGGACCTTTTTCAGTTCTAGCGCGGGATAAGGCCGCCCCCGCGGCCATTTCGCGGGTCACGGGGGCGGGCCGGGATGGCTTACTTGGTCGGGCAGGTGCTTTCCTCAAGCGTGCCAAAGGCTTCTTCGCCCGGAATGGTGCGGATGACCTTCAGGTAATCCCAGGGGCCGGTCGATTCTTCCGGCTTTTTGACCTCGGCCAGGAACATGTCATGGACCATGCGGCCATCGGTGCGCAGCACGCCGCCCTGGGCAAAGGCGTCATTGACCGGGGTTTCGCGCATCTTGGCCAAAACCGTGTCGGTATCGTCCGAGCCGGTGTCCTTGATCGCCTGAAGGTAGTGGCGGACCGCCGAATAGGTGCCGGCCTGCACGCCCGTCGGCATCTTGCCGGTTTTCTCAAAGAACTTTTGCGACCAGGCGCGCGAGGCGTCATCGCGGTCCCAGTAGAACGAAACGGTCATCTGCATCCCCTGCGCAGTATCGAGGCCAAGGGCGTGAATATCCGACAGGAAGACCAGAAGGCCGGCAATCTTTTGCCCGCCGGCGACCAGACCAAATTCCTTGGCCGCCTTGATGGCGTTGATCGTATCGGCGCCGGCATTGGCCAGACCGACGATCTTGGCACCCGAGGCCTGGGCCTGAAGAATGAAGGAAGAGAAGTCCGAGGCCGGGAAAGGATGCTTGACCGAACCCACGACCTGACCGCCTGCGGCCTCGACCACGGCAGTCACGTCCTTTTGCAGCGCATCGCCAAAGGCATAGTCGGCGGTCAGGAAGAACCAGCTATCACCGCCCTCTTTCACCACGGCGCCACCAGTGCCGACGGCCAAGGCGCGGGTGTTATAGGTCCAGTGCAGGCCGGTCGGGATGCAGGCGTCATTGGTCAGCGGCGAAGAGGCCGCGCCCGAAACCAGCGTGATCTTGTTCTGCTGCTTGGCGACCTCGAACACCGCCATGGCGACCGAGGTCGTCACCAGTTCGGCATAGGCATCGACGCCTGCCGTATCGCCCCATTCGCGGGCGGTATTGGCGGCAATATCCGCCTTGTTCTGATGGTCGGCCGAAACGAGTTCGATCTTGGCATCGCCGATGGCACCACCAAATTCGTCGATGGCCATCTGGGCCGCCACAATCGTGCCCTCGCCCGCCACATCGGAATAGGCACCCGACATATCGGTCAAGAGGCCGATCTTGACGACACCGCCGCTGATTTCCGCCGAGGCCATGCCCGACATCAGGGCCAGCGCCGAGGCGCCATAAAGAACTTTCTTGAGAACTGACATAGATTTCCTCCTGTTGTCCCTGTCAGCGCCGGTCAGACGCTGAGGTATTCGTCAAAGATGTGCTGCTTGGATTCGAGTTCGTCGCGCTGAATGCAGGCGACGACCTTGCCGTGGTCCATGATGAAGTGCCGGTCGGCGAGCGGCGCGGCAAAGCGGAAGTTCTGCTCGACCAGAAGGATCGTATAGCCGCGCTCTTTCAGGTCGATCAGCACATCGCCCAGCTTGTCCACGATCACGGGGGCAAGGCCCTCGGTGATCTCGTCCAACAGCAACACATTGGCCCCGGTGCGCAGGATGCGCGCCATGGCCAGCATCTGTTGCTCGCCCCCCGACAGGCGGGTGCCTTGCGAGCGGCGACGCTCGGCCAGATTGGGGAACATATGGTAGAGTTCCTCGACTGACATGCCGCCGGGCGCGACACGCGGCGGCAGCATCAGGTTTTCCTCGACCGACAGACGGGAAAAGATGCCGCGTTCTTCGGGGCAATAGCCCACACCCAGATGGGCGATGGCATGGGGCTGGGCGTGGATGATCTCTTCGCCCTTCAGCATGATCGAACCGGTCCGATGCCCGATCAGCCCCATGATGGCGCGCAAAGTGGTCGTCCGGCCCGAACCGTTCCGGCCCAGCAGCGTGACAAGTTCCCCCTGATAGACCTTGAGGTCGATGCCGTGCAGCGCATGGCTTTCGCCATAGAACGCATGCAGATCCTGGATACGCAGTTCCTCGATCCGGTCCGACACATGCTGACCGCCAAGCTCGTGATTTTCGATTGCCGCGCTCATGCCGCTTTCCCCATATAGGCTTCCTTGACCCGGGGATCGGCAGAGACCTCGGCATAGCTGCCCTCGGTCAGGACCGCGCCGCGTTGCAGAACGGTGATCCGGTCGCACAGCGTTGAAACCACCCCGAGGTTATGCTCGACCATCAGGATGGTACGGTTGGCCGAAACCTTGCGGATCAGTTGGGTGACGAGTTCGACATCCTCGCGCCCCATGCCCTGCGTCGGCTCATCCAGCAGCATCAGTTCGGGTTCCAGCGCCAGGGTCGTGGCGATCTCAAGCGCCCGTTTGCGGCCATAGGGCAGGTCCGCAACGGTCGCGCCGGCAAAATGTTCAAGTCCTACCATGCCGAGCAGTTCATCCGCCCGGTCGTGCAGGCGGTGCAACACCCGCTCGGACCGCCAGAATTGAAAGGACAGGCCCAGTTTGCGTTGCAGCGCCACCACCACATTGTCCCGCGCCGTCAGATGCGGAAACACCGCCGAGATCTGGAAAGAGCGGATCACCCCCATCCGGGCGATCTCGGCCGATTTCGCGGCTGTGATGTCGCGGCCGTTAAAGCTGATCTTGCCCGAGGTGGGCACAAGAAACTTGGTCAGCAGGTTAAAGACCGTGGTCTTGCCCGCACCATTCGGCCCGATCAGCGCATGGATCGAATGGCGCCGGATATTGCGGTCGACCGCACTGACGGCGGTAAAGCCTTTGAACTCTTTGGTAAGTCCGCGGGGTTGCAGGATATAGTCCTCGGTCTGGCTCATGGGGTCGCTTTCCGATGTCTGGTCGTCAGGCATGGCGAAACATGCCGGCGCGGGCGGGGACTGGTCAGGCGGGGTCAGCCGAGATCCCGCGCGCGGTTGCGCAGCACGAATTTCTGGATCTTGCCGGTCGAGGTCTTGGGCAGAGGCCCGAAAACCACGGTACGCGGTGTCTTGAAATGCGCCATGTTCTGACGGCAAAAGGCGATCAGGTCGCTATCCGTCACCTCGGCCCCGGCCTTCAGCTCGACAAAGGCGCAAGGGGTTTCGCCCCATTTCACATCGGGGCGGGCGACGACGGCGGCCTCCATCACGGCGGGATGCTTGTAGAGTACATCCTCAACCTCGACCGAGGAGATATTCTCACCGCCCGAGATGATGATATCCTTAGAGCGGTCCTTCAACCCGACATAGCCATCCGGGTGCAGGACCCCCAGATCGCCGCTGGCGAACCAGCCGCCGTTAAAGGATTCGGCACTGGCCGAGGGGTTCTTGAGATAGCCCTTCATCACGTTGTTGCCGCGCATGAAGATCTCGCCCATCGTGGCCCCGTCCGAAGGCACCGGCACAAGGGTCTGCGGATCGGCCACCATCAGCCCGGAAAGGGCGAGGTTCTTGACCCCCTGCCGCGCCTTGAGCCGGGCGCGATCCGCCGGTGCCTCGGCATCCCAGGCCGATTTCCAGGCGCAGACGACCGAAGGGCCATAGGTTTCAGTCAGGCCATAGACATGCGTGACCTCAACGCCCATCGCCTCCATCTTCTCGATGACGGCGGCGGGGGGGGAGGCGCCCGCCGTCATCACCTTGATCTTGTGTGAGAAATCCTTGAGCGCATCCGGCGCATTTGCCAGCATGTTCAACACGATCGGCGCGCCGCAGAAATGCGTCACCTGCTCGTCGCGGATCAACTGATAGATTGGCTCTGCCCGAACCGAGCGCAGGCAAATGCAGATGCCCGCATTTGCGGCAATGGTCCAAGGGAAGCACCAGCCGTTGCAATGGAACATCGGCAGTGTCCAGAGATAGCGCGAATGATGCGCCATGCCCCAGGTGATGATATTGGACATGGCATTCAACGCCGCGCCGCGATGGTGATAGACCACTCCCTTGGGATTGCCGGTGGTGCCCGAGGTGTAATTCAGGCTGATGGCATCCCATTCATTCGCGGGGGGCTGCCAGTCGAAATCCGCGCGGCCCTCGGCCAGCAGATCGTTCCATGTCACCGAGCCGATGCGGCGCCCCCCCTCATAGGAGGGATCCTCGATATCGACCACCAGCAGGTCACGACGCCCGGTGATACGGATGGCCCGCTCGGTCACTTCGGAAAACTCGGGGTCGACGAAAACGGCCCGCGCCTCGGCATGTTGCAAGATGAAGGCAATCGCCTCTGCATCCAGACGGGTATTGACGGTGTTCAGCACCGCCCCCGCCATCGGCACGGCGAAATGGGCCTCGAACATCTCGGGGATATTCGCCGCAATGATCGAAACCGTCTGGTTCTTGCCGATCCCGCGCCCCGCCAACGCCGAAGCGATGCGGCGGGTGCGTTCATAGGTTTCGGCCCATGTCCGACGGATTTGGCCATGCACAACGGCCGTAAACTCGGGGTAGACCGCCGCCGTCCGCTCGATGAACGACAGGGGCGTCAGCGCGGCATAGTTGGCCGCATTCGGCTCCAGGGCACCATCATAGATGCCGGGCAAGTTCGACATGTCTTCCTCCCTGCGGCCGGCCTCTTCCCCCGGATCCGCGGCGAGAACATAGACATGACAATCTTGCGAAATTTCCGATCAATTGTATCGAATTGTGACCTCATGCCATTTCCGCTTTTGAACCGCCTGCGGCTGGCGCATCGTGAGCCAAACCTGTTCGGCTGACTGGAGGCATGATGCAGGGAAGCGTAAGACAGATTGATGTGCCGCAGCTATCGTCCGATGGTCTGGGACAGATTGACGAAGGTATCGCCTTCTTTGATGCGGACAATCGGCTGACCCTGTGGAACAGCCGTTTTGCCACGCTGCTGGATGTACCGGCCCCTTTGCTGCAGGCCGGGGCAGAGTTGGCGGCCCTGATGCGGCATCTTGCGCGCCGGGGGGATTTTGGCCCCGGAGAAGCCGAGAATCTTGCCCGGTTGGCGGTGCTGCGTGCTGTCAGCCCCGGCCAACGCCGCTTTGAGCATCGCCGCGCCGATGGGGTCATGCTTGAGGCGACGGAATCCGCAACATCCGGTGGGCTGGCGCTGATTTACCGCGATCTTTCGGAAAAGCGGCTGCGAGAGCGCGCGCTGCGCGAACTGGCAGAACAGCGCGCACAGGCGCTGGAACTCAGCGAAACCCGTCTCAAACTGATCGCCGATGAGGTGCCCGCCGGCATTGCCCATATCGATCAGGAAATGCGGTTCCTTTACGCCAATAAGCGCTTTGCCGCCGCCTATAATTTCCGGCCCGAGGATCTGATTGGCCTCTCGACCGCCGAGGTGCTTCTGCCGCGAACGCTGGCCGAATCCGCGCGTTTTTTTGAACAGTCGCGTCGTGGGGCGCTGGTGGATTTTGAGATGCGCATCGAACTGCCGGGCGCGCGGTTCAAGGATATCCGCACCCTGTTGCGCCCCGAACAGCCCTCATCGGGCGAGGTCATCGGATTCTACCTCTTGTCCATTGATGTCACCCGGCGCAAGGCGACGATGTCTGCGCTGATGGGGGCGCATAAGATGGATGCGCTGGGGCGCATGGCCAGCGGTATCTCGCATGATTTCAACAATCTGCTGACCATCATTCTGGGCAATCTGGTGCCGTTGTCCGAGCATCTGGGCGACAGCAATCTGGTGGCGGAATATCTGACGCCGGCCATTTCCGCCGCGCGGCGGGGCTCGGGGCTGACACAGCGTCTGCTGACCATCGCCCGGCGTGAACAATATGCGCCAGAGCCGACCAATATTGATACCGCCGTGGCGGATATTTGTACCTTGCTGCGCTCCTCTATGCCCCGCAGCCTTGAGATCCGCCACACTTCGGGCACGGATATTCCCGATGCGATGGTGGACAGGGCGCAGCTTGAGATGGCGCTGCTGAACCTTGCCGTGAATGCGCGCGACGCGACCGGCGGCGAAGGCGTGTTCAGCGTCGAAGTCAGCCGCTGCCAGTTGCAGCCGGGCGAGGCGGAACTGCTGCATGTCCCCTTTGGCCCCTATGTGCGGATCATCGTTTCCGACGATGGCTGCGGCATGACGCCCGAACAGACCGACCGGATTTTCGAACCCTTCTATACGTCCAAGGCGGCGGGCGCCGGTTCGGGGCTGGGGCTTTCCATGGTCTATGGCTTTGCCAAACAATCGAACGGGGCAATTTCGGTCGACTCGGCCCCGGGCGAAGGCGCCACATTCACCATCCTGTTGCCAAGTGTCGATCTGACAGCCCCGCCGCAACCGCCCGAAGCACAACCCGAACCGTCGACCGCGGATGAAATCGCCCGTGTGACGGATCACATGCCCCTGATCCTGCTGGTCGACGATGATCGCGGCGTGCGGCGAACCATCCGCCGGCGCATCGCCGAAATCGGCTATCCGCTGATCGAGGCGGATGACGCGGATGAGGCGCTACAGCTCTTGTCCCGCATCAACTCGATCGGGGTCGTGCTGTCCGATGTCAACATGCCGGGCAGTCTTGACGGGCATGGTCTCTCTCAGGCGATTTCCGAGAAATACCCCGAGATCGCCGTTGTGCTGATGAGCGGGCGGATCAATCCGTCAGGCACCGGGCACACCCCTTTTCCGGGCCTGCCCTTCCTGCAAAAACCGTTCAGCGATGCACAATTGAGCGATGCCTTGCGGGCTGCCAGCGTCCTGCATCTGCGCCGCACTTCCGGCGGCGAAAGAAAGGTCTGAACATGTCCGCGCTGATCTATTTGCTGGAAGACGACCCCGATATTGCTCGCCTGATCGAGCGCAGCCTCGGGCAGCAAGGCTTCACCACCCGCACCTTTCGCCGCATGGCTGAATTCGAGCGCGAATTGCGTCGCCAGCGCCCTGATCTTTGCCTGATTGATCTGTCGCTGCCCGATGGCGACGGTCTCGATCTGGTCTCGAACGGGGTGTTGCCGCGCTCGGTGCCGCGCGTCATCGTCACCGGACGCGGCGCCGTCACGGATCGGGTCGTCGGCCTTGAGGTCGGGGCAGATGACTATATCGTCAAACCCTTCGAGCCGCGCGAACTGGTGGCGCGGCTGCGGGCCGTGCTGCGGCGCAGCCGGATGGTCCAGGATGCCTCTGCCGGGGCCGAACGGCGCAGGATCGCCCGTTTCGGCGGCTGGACAGTCGATCTGGGGGCCTGCACCCTGACCCGCGCCGATGGCACGACATTGACCCTGTCCTCAGCCGAAACCGCCCTTCTCGAGGCTTTTCTGCGCGCCCCGGGTCGGGTTCTCAGCCGCTCAAACCTGATGGATGCAACGGGAAATCGCCATGGTGAGCCCTTTGACCGCAGCATGGATGCCCGGATCAGCCGCCTGCTGTAGGGGGATGGTAGCATTGGCAGAACGCAGGAAACCTGAGGCCAGAAGCACAAGCCATTGAACAATAGAGAAAAAGAGGCGTTTTAGCAGGGCCGTACGCTGGTAGGCGTATGAAATTTGGTAGATGAAAATGTGCGATTTGAGGGCCGATAGTGCGCATCTGAACAACATCTAGGCTGCAATTGCCGCGCATTGGCGAACATAAGCTAACACTTTGTCATGTAAGCGGTTTTCCGACCGTATCGACAAGACAACCTGCGCAAAAGGCGTGTGGTAGCGTCGCAGGGCAAGGGTAGGTTTCCGACCTGACGCAGGAAACCTCAGATCATTGAAAGATCGCTGAAGAAACGAAGCGAAATCAATGGGAAAGGCCGAAGGATATCCTTTTGGACTGATGGTGAGGTTTCCGGCTTGGGAAATGTCAGGATTCGGGACGCGCAACCTCATCCTGACAGTCAACCGCCCAATTGCTGATCAGCAATTCGCCACGTTCTCTGGCGCCATCCTTGGCGTTGGAGCTGATGGTGTAGCGGGTGCGGACTTCGGTCAGGTTAAAGCCCCCAAAAATGTGGCGCACCTCGGGAGTGTCGTTCAGCGACAGAATGAACTTGCCGTCGATCGTGGCCAGCTGGTCTGCCAGGCGCCGGAAATCGGTGCGCTGGAACAGCTGTTTGCCATAGTCATCTTCGCATCCCCAATACGGCGGGTCGAGGTAGAAGAGCGTTCCTGCCCCGTCATAGCGGGTGATGAAGGCCCCGAAGTCCAGGCATTCGATCACCACCCCGGCAAGGCGGCTGTGGAGGTCCTCCAGCATCGGCTCCAGCGTGGTCAGGTTGAAGCGCGCAGGCCTGTCCTTGCTGACGCCAAAGTTCCGGCCCGACACCTTGCCGCCAAAGGCTGTACGCTGAAGATACAGGAATCGCGCCGCGCGCTCGAGGTCGGTCAGGGTGTCAGGATTGGTGTCAATCAGGCGATAGAATTCGGCGCGGGTCGTCAACTGGAACCGCAGCACCTCCAGAAACTGGGGGTAGTGCCGCTGAAGGATGCGGAAGAGGTTTGCCACATCGCGGCCAGCATCGTTGATCACCTCGGCCCGCGGCCTGACAGCCCGGCGCAGGAAGATGCCACCCATGCCGACAAAGGGTTCGGCATAGGTGGTGCAGGGCGTGGCGTCGATGATGGCGCAAATGCGCTTTGCAAGGTTGCGCTTGCCGCCCAGCCAGGGCGCGACAGGTGAAGTCGGTGGTACGTTCATCATGTTCTCTCCGGGGCAGGGAGCGAGAACTTAACAGGAACATTTGATCGCGTCAGTGGAAAAGCGCCACGCCATTTTCAGCGGGAGGGTCGCCAAGAGTCTGCAACGCATTTGTGCCATTTGTGCTTAAATCCTGGCTCATCGACTTTGCCGTAGCACCATCCAACATCGTAAAGGTGAACGCCCATTTTATTGCGCTCATCACATACGGTCGATGCAGGGTCCGCGCCTTCGGTCCCCCGGCAACGTAGGTCTAGCTCCCGTTCAATTTGGATCATGAGATTGACCGCGAAGCCTGGTACGTCATCAGGAGTCGGCTGAAGCCCGGAAGAGTTAAAGAATGCTTTGTCGATGACCTTCATCGTCATGTGAAAACCATCCAAGGTCGATGTCTCATCGACTGGCCAGTCCCGAGGCCACTCATAGCGCCTTACCGTAACGTTGGAGCCCGCAATGAGTTGGTCCAAAAGTGGCTTGGCGGAGGTGCAGCCACTCAGGTCAGTTTCTACGGGGGGAAGTTTGTCCACACGGATCATGGCGATCCGACCAGGAAAATCATGGCCAAATACGCAGATACTCTGGGGGGCGGGCTGTCCACCGTAAGAGATAAACAGCCCACCAAGCCCGCGATGGAACACACACATGCGCTGGTCAGACATGGCGTCGACTTGGCAGAAGAACGACCAGTGCGGTTCAAATATGTCTTTTGAGCGGGAGACAGAGCCACTCCCATCCTCTAAGATACTGATATAGAAACCATCTTCGCTGTACGTTGATTTACCCTGAGCGAAAGCTGAAGAATACGCAGCAAGTGCAAAGATTGTATAAAAAATTGTTTTCATTATGTTTTCCTAAGGCGTACGGCAGAAATAGACTACCCGGCCTACTACGTGCAGTTGCGGCAGGAGAGCAGGTGGAATTGGTTCTGGTTTGTAGGCCGGGTTGTCTGAGATCAGTTCGATACCGCCGGCGATGCTACGGCGGATGCGCTTGACCAGCAGGTCGCCGTCCACGTTCAGTACCATGATCAGACCATTGCGGATTTCGGTCTGGCTGTTGTCTACGATCAATGCTGATCCGTCGGGAATCGTCGGTGTCATGCTGTCGCCTCGCGCCCAGATCACCATGCACTTTTCGGGCACCGCCCCCTGATCACGCAGAAATCGCGGGCTGAGCGAGATCACGCCATCGGCCTGGTCTGATACAGGCGCGGCGCCCAGCCCGGCCGATGCTTCCACTTCGGAGTACGTGGGCAGGAGGATCATGTCGTCACTGCGGAGTTTTTCTGACCTCTTTTCAGAGAGCGAACGCATGTCATCCATAATTCGGCGGAGGTTCCGTTTCGGATATGGGTCTTCTCCGAAAGCGATCTCATCCAAGCCGATGCCCGCTGCAGCGGAGATGCGTGCAGCATTTCCAAATGATGCTGTTGAAGATTTTGCAGCATATTTACTCAACGTTCCCAAAGGGATGCCAGTCTTTTCGACCATCACCTTTACGCCACCGCCCGCCACGATTGCCGCAGCGACCCGCTCACGTATCAATGAATCGTCATCCAAATGTGGATTTTCATCCATTTTTGGGTTGATTTCGCCCATATATGGGATTATCCCTATCTCATGCGCCTTCTTTGACGTTGGCGCTTGTGTCCCTTGTCACTCAGAAAAAGGCGGGTGTTGACGCACCCGCCCATCCCGGAGGAAATCCCATGACCCAACGCCCCGTCCCGGCGCTGGACTGGCCCGGCATTGTCGCCGAGATCCATCGCCGCGGCATGACCCTGACGGAGCTTGCAAAGCGCAACGGTCTTCCGTTGGGCGCGACCCGCAAGCTGCGTTCCACGCCCCATTTCAAGGCGCAGAAGATCGTTGCCGAGTTCCTCGGCATGAAGCCCGAAGAACTGTGGCCGGACCGTCATCATCAACGGAAGCCTCGGATTCTGGATATCGCGAAATACCCGCCGGTGGCGAGTAAAAAAGAGGGTGCTCCCGCTGACAAGAGGTCGGCAGCATGACCCAGATCCTGTC
>CALLZQ010000694.1 GCA_937858255.1 uncultured Tabrizicola sp. | reverse complement strand
ACATCCTGCGTCAGATAGGCGCCGCGCGGGGTGATGCCGATCCAGCCGCGCCCGGCGGCGGGCCGCCCCTCGCGCACCGTACGCAGGTCGGGCAGGCCATCCTCGATCCGCAGGATCCCGCCCTGCCCCGGCGCCACCACCGGCGTGAGGGGATCGCCGCTGGCAATCGTCTGCACGAATTCGCGCGGGGCCGAGGGGCCGACCGCCACCACCCGCTCCAGCTCGCCCTGACGCAGACGGTAGAGGCCTGTCATCGGCGCGGCCCAGACCACCTCATGTTGCCCGGGCGAAACCTCAGCCATCGGCAAGGCCACCTCGGCACCATCGGGGGCCGTCACCGTCACCTCACCCGGCGGCTCGGGCGCCACGCTGCGGCGGGTGATGGTCAGGACCTGATCGGCGACCGTTGCCGTCAGCGCCTCTTCCTCCAGTTCAGGTTCTTTCAGCATCCAGTGGGCCAGACGGCGGAGGAGTTCCAGTTGCGGCCCGCCCCCCTCAAACCCCCGGCCCCAGAGCCATGCCTGATCCGAGGCGAGGATCGCCACCCGCCCCTGATCGACCCGGTTAAGGATCAGCAATGGCCGCTGATCCGGCCCCTGCATCACCACCTGCCCGGCGCGGGGCGTCACATCGACCATGCGGAACCAGCGGCCCCAGCCACCCTCGGGCGCCAAGGCCTCCAGCCCCTCGGTCACCGGGTGACGGCGGCCAAGGTCGGTCAGTTCGGGGCGGAAGCCCTGTTCCACCACCCGCGCGGTAGGGTCCGCCGGCAGGATCTCAGCCAGGGGCGAACGCCAGAGCGAATCCACCGCGCCATATTCCGGCCCCGCCGCCACCAGCACCGTGCCGCCCTTGCGGACGTAATTGACGATATTCTCCATATAGGACATCGGCAGGATGCCCCGCATCCGGTAGCGGTCAAACACGATCAGATCAAACTCGTCAATCTTTTCCACGAACAACTCGCGCGTCGGAAAGGCGATCAGCGACAGCTCACTCACCGGTATGCCATCCTGCTTTTCCGGCGGGCGCAGGATGGTGAAATGCACAAGGTCCACCGAGGCGTCGGATTTCAGCAGGTTGCGCCAGACCCGCTCGCCCGCATGCGGCTCTCCCGAGACCAGCAGCACCCGCAGCCGGTCGCGCACGCCATTGATCTGCACGACAGCGGCATTGTTGCGGTCGGTCAGTTCCCCCGGCGCGGGGGCAAGGCTGAATTGCAGGACGTTCATGCCGCCGTGGGGCAGCGTCACGGGCAGTTCCAGATCCTGACCGACGGGGACGGCATAGCTGCGCGGCACATCGGAATCGACCGCGATGGTCAGATCGACCATTCCCCCGGCAGAAGCGGGCACATCGCCCTCATCCTCGATGCGCAGGGTCAGCTTGATCTCTTCGCCGAGGATGGCAAAGGCCGGTGCATTCTTGACAATCAGGCGACGGTCCCAGTCGCTCTTGCGCCCGGTCAGCAGCACATGCAGCGGCGCGGGCAGGTTCGGCGCCACGCCCAGATCATGCACCTGCCCATCGGTGATCAGCACCGCGCCGGCGATGCGGGCGCGCGGTTCTTCGGCCACCGCCTCGGCCAGTGCGGTCATGGCCAGGGTGCCGGCATCCTCGGCCCCGTCGCCCAGGCGCAGGACCCTCAGTTCGGTATTCTCCAGCGCCGCGACCTCGGCCTGCAACGCCGAGAGGGCGGCGGCTGACTGATCGGGGCGGCCGGTCAATTGCTGGCTGGCGCTCTCGTCCACCACGGCAATGACAATATCGGATTGCGCCGCGCGCTCTTCCTCTTGCAGCGCGGGGTTGGCCAGCGCCGCGATTACCGCCATAGCGGCCAGCGCCCGCAGCCACCACCCCGGCAGACCGCGCCACAGCGCGAAGGCGATCAGCACAAGGCTGGCCAACGAAGCCGCCCAGATCAGCGGCCAGGGGATCAGCGGGTCAAAGATCAGTGTCTGGGTCATTGGCCAAGCCTGTCGAGGAGCGCCGGCACATGCACCTGATCGGATTTGTAATTGCCGGTCAGCACATGCATCACCAGATTGACGCCGAAGCGATAGGCAATCTCGCGCTGCCGCTCGCCGGTAAAGCCGCGCCCGACGGGCAAGAGCGGTACGCCATTGCCATCCACCGCCCAGGCCGAGGCCCAGTCATTGCCGCCGATCACCACCGGCGTCACCCCGTCATTGAGGTTGCGAAACGGCATCCCCTCGACCTGTTCGGCATCGGGCGGGGCTGCCTCGACCCAGACCGCCCCGCGCTGCGATCGCCCGGGAAATTCTTGCAATAGATAGAAGGTGCGGGTCAGGACGTGATCGCGCGGCACTTCCTCCAGCGCCGGGATGTCCAGCCCGGCGGCGATACGTTGCAGATGCTGCGCCTCCGCCGAGTTGCCGCCGCCCGCCAGATCGCCGTCGCGGGTGTCGAACAGGATCATGCCGCCGGTGCGCAGATAATCGTTCAGCTTGCGATAGGCATTGGCCGAGGGCAGCGGCTGCGCGGTCGAGATCGGCCAGTAGAGAAAGGGGTAAAAGGCCAGTTCATCCGCCTCGATATCGACCGCCAGCGGCAGGCCCGGCTCGACCGAGGTGCGCGCCCAGAGCACATCGCCAAGGCCGATCAGGCCCTGATGCGCCACCTCATCCACCCGCGTATCGCCGGTGATCACATGGGCGAGGATCAGTTGATTGGTCGCCGCAATCGCCCGGGCATCGGCGGCAGGGTCGGCGACGGCTTCGGGCGCGGATGTCTGCGCGGGCGCCGCCTCGGGCTGCATCAGCGCCACCAGCGCCAGCAGCGCCAGCCCGCGCCCCATCCCGCCCAGCCGCCCTGCAACCCAGAGCGCGGCCAGAATGTCGGCCAGCAGAAGGATCAGTGCCCCCGACAGCACCGGCCCCTTGAGCGAGCGTTCCTCGGCGGCCTCCACCCCGCCGATGGCGGCGCCGGGCGGCCCGCTGGCCGGGGCCCCCCCGGCCCCGCCGCCGCCCCCCTTCCGCGCCACCCGCCGCTCGGCCCCGGCATAAAGACCCGGCGGCAGATCCGGCCCCGGACCGGCGGTCATCGCCCCCGCAAGGGTCTCCCCCGCCACACCGGGACGGTCCCCCGCATCCTGCGGCTGGCCATAGGCATCGAGCAAGACCTCGGGTACCCAGATTTGCCCTGCCAGATCGGCGGCATCGGGCTGGGCGTGGCGGGTCGAGACCGCCAGCCGCTCTAGCATCTGCATGAACAGGCCCGACAGGGGCAGCGTAGACCACTCGGCATTGGCAGTGACGTGAAACAGCACCACCTGCCCCTGCCCCACCGCCTTGCGCGTGACCAGCGGCGTGCCATCCACCAGCGCGGCAAGCGTGCGCTCGGCCAGATCGGGGTCCGGCTGGGCCAGCACCTGCGCCGTCACCTGCACCGCTTCGGGCACGGTCAGGCCATGAAAGGGGCTGCCCTCGGCAAAGGGGGCAAGCGCCTTCGGCTCTCCCCAACTCATCGCGCCGCCGACTGTGCGCCCGCCTTCGCGCAGCCGCACCGGCATCAGCGGGTCCTCGGCGCTGCGGCTCAGATCGCTGGCGGCCAGTTGCGGCCCGGCAAAGCGCAGCAAAAGCCCGCCCTTGTCCAGCCAGTCAAGCAGGGCGTCGCTCTCACCCTGACTGAGCCGCGCCACATCGGCGAGGATCACCACATCGGGCGAGGCCAGCAAGAGATCGGTCAGGCTGCCCTCGATCAGATCGGCCACCGGGGCGAGGGCCTGGCGCAGGTAATGGGTGGGCGAGAGGAGTTGCAGCCCCTCACGATCATCGCGGCCACCGACCAGCGCCACCTTGCGGCGTTTCAGGCTGTCATCGGTCAGGCTGACGGCGGCGGCAGAGCGCAGGCCCGCAACTTCCAGCCGGGTGATCCGGTTGCGCAATTCGGGCGGCAGCGACAGGGCCGCCTCGGCCCGCGTGGCGCCGGCGGCAAAGTCCAAGGGCAGGCGCGCAAGCTCGCGCTCAATCCCGGCAGGATCGGGGCCGCGTGCCACCACCTCGACCGTCAGCGGATCGCCCGCCGGCAACCGGCTGGCGGCAATCTGCACCGCACCATCGGCGAAAGCGGGCGGATGCAGCGCAAGGACCGGGCGCGGGCTTTCCAGCACCACGAGTTTCCCGCGCGCAGAAAGGGCCTTGGCCAGATCGTCGCGGCCCGGATAGGCCAGCCCGTCGGACAGCCAGTAGCTGTCAAAACCGCCCTCGGGCAGGGCCCCGCGCCAGCCCGCAAGATCGCCCGGCGCCCAGGGTTGCGGCGTGATCCCGGCCAGGCGCGGCGTCAGCGCATCGGCGGTCTGAAAGGCAATGGCCTGCGGCGCGTCACTCAACCGGATCACCGCCACAGGGCGGGCATCCCGCCCGGCCTCGGCCACCAGATCGGCCAGCTTTTCCATCCGCCGCGGCCAGTCGCGGGCATCGGCCCATGTCGCATCCATGGCGATCAGCATCGGGGCGGTCCCGCCCGCCCCCTGCCGGGGGTTCAGCACTGGCCCGGCAAAGGCCACGATGGCCGCCGCGACCGCCGCCATCCGCAAGAGCAAGAGCCACCACGGGGTCTTGTCCGCCTCGGCATCCTCATCCGTCAGGCCGAGGAGCAGCGCCACCCCGGGAAAACGCCGCCGGATCGGCGCCGGCGGCACGGCCCGCAGCAAGAGCCACAGCACCGGCAGCGCGATCAGCGCCAAGAGCAGCAGGGGGCTGGCAAAGCCAAGCGGGCCAAGCATCAGCATCGCCTATTGCCCCCCTTGCAAGGCGCGGTAGATCCATAACAGCGCCGCCTGCGCCGGCTGGCCGGTGTGATGGCTGGTGACATGCCAGCCCACGGCGCGGCCCAGATCGGCCAGCCGTGCCTTGCGCTCGGCCAACCGCGCCAGATAGCGCGCCCGCAGATCGCCGGCCTGCTGTGTCTCATGCCGCAAGGCCCCGCCCATCGATTCAAAGACGGTGCGGCCCTGAAAGGGGAATTCCTCTTCCGCCGGGTCCAACACCTGCACCAGGGCGCCCCGGACGCCACGGTCCGCCGCCGCCGTCAAAGCCGCCTCCAGCGGGGCCAGATCGCCCAGAAAATCCGACAGGAACAGGGCACGGCCATGCGCGACCATGCCGGTGGCCACAGGCGTGCCGTAATCGGCAGGCGTATCCTCGCGCGCAATCGCCGAGGCCAGACGCAACAGTTGCGCCCGCCCCGGGCGGGGTGGCGTGGTTTCACCTGCCAGACCGACCCGCTCGCCCCCGCGCAGCAACAGGACCGCAATCGCAAGGCCCAGCAGCCGGGCGCGGTCTGATTTGGGCGCCCGCGCGCCGTCACCGGAAAACCCCATGGATTTCGCCGGATCGACCCAGAGCGTCACCGATTGCGCCGCCTGCCATTCGCGTTCCCGCACAAAGGCCTGATCCGACCGGGCCGAGCGGCGCCAGTCGATCATCCGCGCGGTATCACCCGGCGCCGCCGAGCGATATTGCCAGAATTCATCACCCTGCCCGGCCCGGCGCCGGCCATGTTCGCCCAGCATCACGGTCGCGGCCAAAAGCTCTGCCTCGGCCAAAAGGGCGGGCAGCGACTGGCCAAGCGTTTCGGCCCGGGCCTGAAGGTCAAGCGTCACGCGGCGGCCTCTTGGCCCAGGGTGCGCGCCGCCACCCGGTCGATGATACCGGCCAGCGACTCACCCCGCGCCCGCGCGGCGAAGGACAGCGACATCCGATGCGTCAGCACCGGGCGGGCCAGTGCCGCCACATCGGCGACCGAGGGCGCCAGCCGCCCATCCAGCAGCGCCCGCGCCCGCACCGTCAGCATCAGGGCCTGCGCGGCGCGCGGCCCCGGCCCCCAGCTCAGGCTGCCTGCCAGATCACGCCCCTCGGCCTCACCCGGGCGGCAGGCACGGACAAGGTCAAGGATCGCCTCGACCACCGCCTCCCCCACCCGCATCCGCCGCAACCCCGCCTGCGCGGCCAAGAGGGCCTCGGCAGTGAATACCTCCGCGGCCACCCGTGGTGGCGATCAGGATATCGCGCTCGGTCGCGCGGTCGGGGTAATCGACATCGACCTGCACCAGAAAACGGTCGAGCTGCGCCTCGGGCAGGGGATAGGTTCCCTCTTGCTCGATCGGGTTCTGGGTCGCCAGAACGTGAAAGGGCCGGCCAAGCGGGCGATGCTGCCCGGCAATCGTCACCTCTTTTTCCTGCATCGCCTGCAACAGCGCTGATTGCGTCCGCGGGCTGGCACGGTTGATCTCATCCGCCATCAGAAGCTGGCAAAAGATCGGCCCTTCGATGAACCGAAAGGCCCGCGCACCATCCCGCCCGGTCTCCAGCACCTCTGCCCCCAGGATATCGGCGGGCATCAGGTCGGGGGTGAACTGGATGCGGCTGCCCGCCAGCCCCATCACGGTCGAGAGCGTATCGACCAGCCGCGTCTTGCCCAAACCCGGCAGACCCACCAACAGTGCATGCCCCCCGCAGAGCATGGCCGACAGCACCAGATCCACCACCCTGTCCTGCCCGATGAACCGCCGGTTGATCGAGGCCCGCGCCTCGGCCAGCCGTGCCCCCAGACGCTCAATCTCGGCCACAAGCGCGTGGGTCTGGGGGTCGGGGGTCATGACAATGCTCCGCTGCGATGTATATGGTGGCATTAGAACCAAACTATTCGCCCCGGCACAAATGGCAAAAACGGAACCCGGACAAATGATCGTGAGACCTTCGGCCGATGGGCTGACGGCATCCCTCTCGGCGCTGCCCAAGCGCAAGGGGCCGCCCCCGGTTCATCTGTGGAACCCGCCCTATTGCGGCGAGATTGATATTCGCATCGCCCGCGACGGCACCTGGTTTCATGAGGGAACGCCGATTGGCCGGCAGGGGCTGGTCAACCTGTTCTCTTCGATCCTGAAAAAGGAAGATGACAGGTATTTTCTGGTGACGCCGGTCGAAAAGGTCGGCATCACTGTCGAGGACGCGCCGCTTTTGGCGGTGGATTTCGACGTGACGGACAAGGGGCCGGATCAGGTGTTGACCTTTCAGACCAAGACCGAGGATGTCGTGCAGGCTGGCCCCGAAAATCCGATCCGCGTGGTGCGCGATGCCGAAACGGGTGAACCCTCGCCCTATGTCAGGGTGCGCGGCGGCCTTGACGCGTTGATCGACCGCAAGTCCTTCTACCGGCTGATCGAGTTGGGAACCCATGAAGAGACCGCCGAGGGCCGCTGGTTCGGCCTGCGCTCGGGCGGCATCTTTTTTCCGATCATCCCCTCGGCTGACATCACCTGATGCCCCGCTTTGCCGCCAATCTGACCCTGCTGTTTACCGAAGTCCCGGCGCTCCAACGCCCCGGGCTGGCGGCCGAGGCCGGGTTCGACGGGGTCGAGATCCTGTTTCCCTATGACCATCCCGCAGGCGAATGGGCGCGGGCAACAGCCGGATTGCCGGTGGCGCTGATCAATACACCGCCCGGCAACTGGGCCGAAGGGGAGCGCGGATTTGCCGCCGTACCGGGGGCCGAGGACAAGTTTCGAGAAGGATTTCTGCGCGCGGCCGATGTGGCCGCGGCCTTGGGGGCGGGCAAGATCCATGTGATGGCCGGCGTCTCGCGTGGCCCCGAGGCGGAACAGACCCTGCGCGAGAACCTTGCCTGGGCCTGCGCGCAAGCCCCCGGTCAGGCACTGACAGTCGAGCCGCTGAACCCCGAGGATATGCCGGGTTACTTCCTGAACGACTTCGATCAGGCGGCGCGGATCCTGCAAGATGTCGGCCTGCCGCAGATCGGGCTGCAATTCGATCTCTGGCATGCGGCGCGGATTCACGGCAATGCCAACGCGGTCTGGCACAGCCATCGCGCGGCGATCAGCCATGTTCAGATCGCCGGTTTTCCGGGCCGGCATGAACCCGGCGGCGGCGGCTTTGATCTGACCGCGCTCTGCCGCGAGCTTGACAGCCGGGCCGCGGCGGGGGCGCCGGAAATCTGGATCGCCGCCGAATACCGGCCGCTGCGCGCCACTGTCCACGGGCTGATGTGGCTGGCCGCGCACAGGGGGCGGGGGAGGCCGATGGGCGCGCCGGGGGCCGGAGCCCCCGGCCGCCCCCCTCTTCGGGCCCCCCCCAACAGGATCACCCCGCCGATCAGCACGGCGCAGCCCGCCAGCCGCCATGGCCCGACCCGCTCGCGCAGGATCGCCATGCCCAGAAGGGCGCCGATCATCATCGACATCTCGCGCATCGGCGCGACAAGGCTGAGGGGCGCCCCCTGCTGCAAGGCCGCCAGAACGAGGATATAAGACAGCGGCGAGAGCAACCCCACCCCCAGCGCCAACCCCCAATGCCCGCGCATCGCCGCCCGCGCCCGGGCCGGATCGCGCAGGTACAGCGGCAAGAGCAGCCAGAACCGCATCAGGTTCGAGGCCCAGTCCAGCACCACCGGCGCCACCCCCAGCAGCTTGACCGCATAGGCATCGACCACAGTGTACGAGGCGATGAGCCCCCCGGTCAGCGTGCCCCACCGCAGCCCCGCCTGCCCGCCCGGGCGGCGAAACGCCGCAAGCCGCCCCTCGGTCGCGATCAGGAAAATGCCGGCGACGATCAGCACCAGCCCGGCAAACCCGCTCAGACCCGGCGCCTCGCCCAAGATAGCGATGGCCGCCAGCGAGGAGAGCATCGGCCCCGTCCCCCGCGCCACCGGATAGACGACTGACAGATCGGCCACCTGATAACCCCGTTGCAGGCACAGGCTGTAGGCCAGATGGATCAGCCCGCTAAGCAGGACAAACCCCAGCCCGGCCCAGGACCCGCCCAGCGGCGTGGGCCGGGTCATCAGCAGCCAAAGCACCCAGGGCGCATAGGCCACGCAAGAGATCAGATTATAGGCCATCACGAAAACCGGGCCGACAGCGGCGGCGCGTTTGGCCATCAGATTCCAACTGGCGTGGATGATGGCGGCAAGGATGACAAGACAGATCGAGGCAAGCGTCATGGAGACCCCCTTTGCGCATGGCGCGGTTGATCTCGACGTCTCCTCCCCTGGGCTTTTTCCCCTTGGGTGCAGCCACGGAACACCCGCGGTCTCTGCAACGCTCGGTCCAGCGGCGCGGCGGCCCGGAACCCTAGTTGCCACTCGGTCGATGGCACTACCCTAGACCCGGGGCCGGGCAAGTCGCAAGCCCCGGCGCGAGAGGCCACGCGCGGGACGCCGGCAGACCCGCCGCCGCTTGCCCCGGAGGGCGATTTCCGTAATATGCGTGCAAGACCAAGCGCCAAGGAATCCCCCATGCCGATCGAAGCCCCCGAAACCCAGCTTGTGACCCAATGTAAAGTCGCCTGCGACGGCGGCGAGGGCGCGCTTGGCCATCCCCGCGTCTGGCTGACCATTCCCCACGATACCGGCTGGGTCGAATGCGGCTATTGCGACAAGCGCTATGTGATCGACCGCGACCACGCGCATGACGACCACTAAGGTCGCCTGCGCGCGGCTGGTCCCCTAGGCCGACGCCAGTTCGACGGCAAAGCGCGGCCCGTTTGCGGGCAGTTCGGTCAACCCCATCGCGCGATAGGCCAGTACAGCCGCATCATTCTCGGGATGGGTGCCGATGGTCAGTCCTGCACGCCCCTCTTCCAGAGCCAGCTTCTTGGCACCTTCGATCAGCGCCCGGCCAATCCCCTGCTGGCGCAACGGCGCCTGCACGAAAAGCTGGTTGATGTCATAGCTCTGCCGCCCCGTCACCATGTTCGGGCGCAGGAGCAGCAAGGCATATCCCACCGGATGACGCAGCGGGCTGTCATCCAGCGTGGCCACAATCAGCCGGGCGCCCGGCCCCTGAAGCGCGATGCGGCGCAGCACCTCGGGGATGATGGTCGCCTCATCGCCATGATGGGCGGCAAGGGCGATCAGCATCCGATGCACCTCGGGCAGATGCTCGGGCGCGGCAAGGCGGATGGTTACGGGTTTTCGGCTCATGGTCTGGTTCCTTTTCCGCGGCCCGCGCGGGGAACCTTTTGCCTTGGCCTGCCCGTCGCGGGCGGCCTGTGGGTCTGGTTTCTGGCTGTGAAACGCTGCCCGGCCGCCTATGTGGCGTCGGCCCAATAAAACGAGTTGATGTTCATCAGGTGCAGCATGGGCGGCAAGATGCGCGCAAGCCGGCGGCGCGTCAAGCAGCTTGTCAACGCGCCCGGCCCAGCCAATTGCCCGTCACCGCCCCGATCAAGGCGCCGACAGGCCCCCAGAAGAAAAACACCCCCATCATATAGGCCCCCTCGGCCTGCGAAATGGGCGCGACCGAGGCAAGGCCGATCCCGGCCCCCGCCACCGCGATATAGCCAAGTACCAGCCCGGCAAGGGTGTAGAGCGTGCGCTTCATCCCCGCAGGATATCATATCACCCGCGCCCGCGCGATGCGCAAAGCGAAGGGTGGCAGGCGGCGCGGGAACATGGCACAACCCTATCCAGCGGAAAACGGGAGGGCGCGATCATGACCGAGGGCTTTGGCAAAGGCTGCCATCTGCATCTGATCGACGGCTCGGCCTATATCTTCCGCGCCTATCACGCGCTGCCGCCGCTGACGCGCAAATCCGACGGGCTGCCGGTGGGGGCCGTTGCCGGCTTTTGCAACATCCTGTGGAACGAACTGACCCGCAATGGCGGCAAGGACAGCCCGACCCATCTGGCGGTGGTCTTCGACTTTTCCTCAAAGACCTTTCGCAATGAGATTTATGACAAGTACAAGGCAAACCGCCCCGAACCACCCGAGGATCTGCGCCCGCAATTCCCGCTGACCCGTGATGCGACCCGGGCCTTTAACGTCGCCTGTCTGGAGATCGAGGGCTATGAGGCCGATGACATCATCGCCACCCTTGCCCGTCAGGCGACCGAGGCGGGGGGCGAATGTACCATCATCTCGTCAGACAAGGATCTGATGCAGCTCGTCGGCAATGGCGTGCAGATGCGCGACCCGATGAAGGACAAGCTGATCGGCGTCGATGAGGTGTTCGAGAAATTCGGCGTCGGCCCGGAACGGGTGGTCGATGTGCAGTCCCTGGCCGGGGATTCGGTCGATAACGTGCCGGGCGCACCGGGGATCGGTCTGAAAACGGCGGCGCTCCTGATCAACGAATATGGCGATCTGGAAACCCTTCTGGCGCGGGCCGGTGAGATCAAGCAGCCCAAACGCCGCGAGGCGCTGATCGAGAATGCCGAACTGATCCGCATCTCCAAGCGGCTGGTCAGCCTTGACGGCCATGTGCCGCTGGATTTCGGGCTGGACAGTCTGGAACTGCGCGAGCCAGAGCCGGAAAAGCTGCTGGGCTTCCTGCAAGAGATGGAGTTCCGCACCCTGACCCGCCGGGTGGCGGAAAAGCTGAAGATCGAGGCGCCGGCGGTGCCCGAGGGGGCAGGCTTTGGCGGTGGCGACGCGGCCCATGAGGCGCCCGAGGCGGCACCCGAACAGCCCCCCTTTGATCATGCCGCCTATGAGGCGGTGCGCGATATGCCCGCGCTTGCCGCCTGGATCGCGCGCATTCGTGAGGTGGGGTATGTGGCGGTGGATACCGAAACCACCTCGCTGGATGAAATGCGGGCCGATCTGGTGGGGATTTCGCTGTCGGTCGAGGCTGGGAAGGCCTGCTACATCCCCCTCGGCCATCGTCAGGGCGGGGGCGACCTGGTTGGCGGAAACGACCTTGCCGAAGGCCAATTGGGGCTGGAGGCGGCGCTCGCCGCCCTGAAACCCGTGCTGGAAGATCAGTCGATCCTGAAGATCGGCCAGAACATCAAATATGACTGGAAGATCTTTGCCCGCCACGGGGTGCGGATCACGCCCTATGACGACACCATGCTGATGTCCTATGCCATGCATGCGGGCCTGCACAATCATGGCATGGATGGGCTGAGCGAGACCTATCTGGGCCATGTGCCGATCCCGATCAAATCGCTGCTGGGGTCCGGCAAAAGCCAGATCACCTTTGACCGGGTGGCGATTGAGGATGCGGTGAAATATGCCGCCGAAGATGCCGATATCACGCTGCGGCTGTGGCAGGCGTTCAGGCCGCAACTGCACCGCGCCAAGGTGACGACGGTCTATGAAACGCTGGAACGCCCCCTGGTCACGGTGTTGGCCGAGATGGAGATGGCCGGCGTGCAGGTCGACCGCGATACACTCAGCCGCATGTCCAATGCTTTCGCGCAGAAAATGGCGGGGCTGGAGGATGAGATCGGCCAGGTCGCGGGCGAGCCCTTTAACGTCGGCAGTCCCAAGCAACTGGGCGAAATCCTGTTTGACCGCATGGGTGTGCCGGGCGGCGAAAAGGGCAAGACTGGCGCCTATGGCACCGGCGCCGATGTGCTGGAGGATGTGACGACGCTGGAAGACACCCACCCGCAGGGCGCGAAACTTGCCGCGCTGGTGCTGGACTGGCGGCAATTGTCGAAACTGAAATCGACCTATACCGATGCGCTGCAAACCCATATCCACCCCGAAACCGGGCGGGCGCATACCTCATACTCCATCGCCGGGGCGAATACCGGGCGGCTCGCCTCGACCGA
>CALLZQ010000693.1 GCA_937858255.1 uncultured Tabrizicola sp. | reverse complement strand
CGCCCTGACGACCCTTCCCGGTGAAGATGCGGCCGAGGCACTTGGCGCGGCGCTGGAACGGATGGATCCCGCGCCCGAGGGGGCGGGTGTGTTCGAGATCGAAGACGGCTCGGGCCTGTGGGAGGTCGGCGCCTATTTCCTAGACCGACCGGATGAGGTGGTCCTGGAAATCCTTGCCACGGCCTTTGGTGCCAAGGGCTTTGCGGTTTCCGAGGTGCCGGAAATCGACTGGGTGGCACATGTCCGGCGCGAACTGGCCCCGGTCGAGGCCGGGCGGTTCTTTGTCTATGGCAGCCACGATGCCGACAAGGTGCCCGAGGGGCGCGTGGCGCTGCAAATCGAGGCGACGGTGGCCTTTGGCACCGGCCATCACGGCACGACGCTGGGGTGCATGCGCGCCTTTGACCGGCTGTTTGATGGGGGTTTTCGCCCGGCACGGGTGGCCGATATTGGCTGCGGGACGGCGGTTCTGGCAATGGCCGCTGCCGCCGTACTGCCCGAGGCGCTGGTGATCGCCAGCGATATTGACGCGGTGGCGGTGGATGTGGCGCGGGCCAATGTGGCGATCAACGGGCTGGAACAGCGCGTCGAATGCCTCGAGGCGCCGGGCTTTGCCCATCCGCGTCTGGCCGAGGCCGCGCCCTATGATCTGGTCTTTGCCAATATCCTCAAGGGCCCGCTGATCGAACTGGCCCCGGATGTGGCGGCGCATCTGGCGCCGGGGGGGCTGGCGATCCTGTCCGGGCTTTTGGTGGTGCAGGCCGAGGCGGTGACGGCAGCCTATATCGCGGCGGGGCATAGCCTTGCCGGGCGCGAGGACATCGGCGAATGGTCTACGTGGGTGCTGCGGCGAAACTGAGACGAATTCGTGGTGGTTTGAGCCAAACGCCCCAATTCCGCCACAATTCGCCCTTACATACTTTAGGCGGTGGGGGTCGAATATGGAGAGGGTTCTCATGTCCGACCCGAGTTTTACGGAATTTTACGACCGGATCGACCGGATCACGCGGGCCCGCTCCAGAGGTGAGGGCTTTGAGGCGAGCGGTACGCTCGGCCGGTCCTTCTATGCCTCACATCGTCGGCGCGGTGGGTTTCGCATTCCGCTGTTGCGTCAGGGTATCGCGCTCTTAGTCAGCGTGACGGTGATCAAGGATGTTTTCCTGCATATGATCGGCACCGAAGATTACCAGCAGCGCGTCGCGCGGCTGACGGCAGGCGAGGGGATTGATCGTCTGGGCGGTTTCCTGATGCAGGCCGATCCGGTGACAACGGCACTGGCCGGGCAACTCAGCCATCTGATCCGCATGACAAGCTGACGGCGGGGCAGCGGCGCTGCCCCCGGTAGACAGATCCTGATACGCCAAGCCTGAAAACACGAAGGCCGCCATGGGCAGATGCCCGGCGGCCTTTATTCTTGCAGGCGCGGATGGCGCCGAGAAGTGGGGGTGTCAGCGACCGATCATCTCGATATCGCCGCGGCACAGCCCGATGTCGTCAAGTTCGCGGTCGGTCAGACGCGACAGCGCCTTGCGGGTCATGCGGGCATCGTTCCAGGCGGCAAACATGTCGAACATGCTGCTCACGCCCTGAACGGCGCGGAAAATCGAGATGGCGCCGAACGGCGCCGGGCGGGACGTCTCATAGGCGGCCATGGCGGTTATCCTTTTCAAAACTGCTTACGATGAAGGCATTCGCGCCTTCTTGCCGCCAGATATTCTTGCTGCATGTGCAAAGCAAGGGGGGTGAAAAGCAAGGCTGCCATGCGAAATCTGCATGGGGTTTTGCCATAAATTTGCCAAGATTCGGGCGGTTTTGCCGGTTTTGTCGGAAACGGGATGGCGGGTGTCGAATTTGCTGCGCCTGCATAACGGCGCCGTGAATTTACCCCGCGTCAGCGGGGCGGCGTAAATCGTACTTGGCGCATGTTCCCCTTTCGTGCTAGTTCTGGAAAAAAGCACCAGAGCAGGGGCAGGCATGCGCGTGTTGGGAATAGACCCCGGGCTGAGAAACCTTGGTTGGGGGGTGATCGACGTGGTGGGCGCGCGGATCAGCCATGTTGGTAATGGCATTCTGCATTCTGCCGGCGACGATCTGGCCCGCCGCCTTTGTTCGCTCCATGCGCAACTGACCGAGGTTTTGCGGCTCTACGCGCCCGAGGTGGCGGCGGTGGAACATACTTTCGTGAACAAGGATGCGGTGGCCACGCTGAAACTGGGTCAGGCGCGGGGGATCGCCTTGCTCGTGCCCGCGCAATTCGGGCTGGAGGTGGGCGAATACGCGCCGAATGCGGTGAAAAAGACCGTGGTGGGTGTGGGTCATGCCGCCAAGGTGCAGGTTGATCACATGGTGCGGCTGCATCTGCCGGGGGTCAAGGTGGCGGGGCCAGATGCCGCCGATGCGCTGGCGGTGGCGATCTGTCATGCCCATCATGTGCAAACCTCGGTCTGGCTTCAGGCGGCATTGCAAAGGGCGGCGGGATGATCGGCAAAATCTCTGGCCGGCTGGATTGGCGCGGGACTGATCATGTGCTGATCGACGTGCGCGGGGTAGGCTATATCGTTCATGTCAGCGACCGCACCATGGCCGGCCTGCCGGGATTGGGTGAGGCGGTCTCGCTCTATACCGAGCTTTTGGTGCGCGAGGATCTGCTGCAACTCTTTGGCTTCCCGACGATGCTGGAGAAAGAGTGGCACAAGCTATTGATGACGGTGCAGGGGGTCGGGGCCAAGGCGGCGATGGCGATCCTTGGCACGCTAGGGGCCGAGGGGGTGTCGCGGGCGATCACGCTGGGTGACGCCAAGGCGGTGCAATCGGCGCCGGGGGTCGGGCCGAAACTGGCGCAACGGGTGATCCTGGAACTGAAATCCAAGGCGCCCTCGGTGATGGCGGCAGGGGCGCGGCTGTCGGCACGGGCCGAGGCGGATGAGGCGGTGGTCGAGGATATTCCCGCCGCCGCGCCCGCCCGCAAAAAGTCTGCCCCGCGCGCCACAGAGGATGAGGCCGCCGGCCGCCGGGCGGGCTATAGTGCCGATGCACTCTCGGCGCTGATGAACCTTGGCTATGGGCAGGGCGATGCGGCG
>CALLZQ010000692.1 GCA_937858255.1 uncultured Tabrizicola sp. | reverse complement strand
GGCGGCAGCCCCGGCGGTCGGGTCGCGGGACGCGGTTTCGGCGGTGTCAGAGGAATCGAGGATCGGCTTGGTTGCGACGGTTTCCACCGGCGACTCTTCGCGCCACGGCGCGGTCACATTCACTTCGCTTGGCTGGCCGGCGAGAATACCCAGCGCCGCCGCCGCATCCGAGGAAATCTGCAATTTCGGGCCGGGGTTCATCGTCTCGCGCCGGAAGAGGGCGCCGATGACGAACTTGCCATTTGTCTTGTTGCGGATGATCACCCGCTCGGGGTCCTTGGCATCGGGCGAGGCTACCCAGACGCCCCCCAGCGATGGCCGCCCGTCCCAGAGCGCGGTATCCGTGGTCTGGAAAACCTCGGGGGCCTCGGTATCGCGATCAACCAGCCGGGTCGATTTCTGGGTCGGGGCGGGCGCATCCTCGGCGCCTTCCTTCTTGCCAAAGGGGCCACCATCGACGCAGGCCCCAAGTGCCAAAGCCGCAACCGTCATCAGGAATACGGTCCTGATCCTTGCCTGTGTCATTCCAAGCCCTCGATACCGGCGGGTTCTTTCCCGCCCTTGTGCCTCTTCCAAACCGGCGAACCGCCCCCATCTGCCAGAGCGCCGCCTTCCCGGGGCCGAAACCCTGGCCTCGGGCTGATTTGGCCGGCATCATAGCGATGACGGGCCAAGGTGGAAAGTCCGCAGCACGGTATCGGCGGCGCCATGCACGCAATCTTTACCCGGTTGCCACGGGGGCGGCCCTGTCTTGCAAGTTCGCGTCGCCTGCAAAGTTTCATTGCCGCGCGCATTGCCCGTCTGGACCTGCGGGAAAACTTGTGATTAGACCGCGCAGGGCCATCATGATCCGGCCCGCTGCGGAAGTGTGGCCGAGTGGTTTAAGGCTCTGGTCTTGAAAACCAGCGTGCGGGAGACCGCACCGTGGGTTCGAATCCCACCGCTTCCGCCAATATCATTTAGCATATTATTTTTATTGTGTTTTCTTGAGGGTGGTTCCCCGTTCGTCACGGTCATTCCGGACCAGGACAGAAATTTGCCTATTGGCATGTCACGGCGAGAAACCACTTCGTCTCTGGCGGAGGCCGTGGCGCCTGTTCGCCCTGCTGTTCAGCCGCCAGATGCCTGAAAATCTTGTCTGCGTGTCAGGTCTGGGGAGTTGCCGCCTGTGATGCTCGGGCAGAAAAGGTTGACAAGTGAGCTGCAAGCGCGGCTAATTTTTGGTGAGAGTCGGATCACTTTTGTCGACTCCTCCCGGTGGCCAAGCGGCCATGGGCGCATTGAACGGTGATAATATTGGATTTTTCCTAGGAAAAGGCTGTTTTTGCCGGCCCGGGAAATCAATTTTTCAGGAGGATTTCCCTTGGCTACTCCAGTTTCATGGCTTTCTGCAACTCAGGTCAACACAGGCGCGGGGGCGACGGGTACTCAATCCGCAGATCATCGGCCTGTCGAATGGTAACATCCTTGTCGCCTATGAGGCCTCGGCAACAGGAACCATCGGGGGCGGATCGAACGCCGACATCATCGGCAGAATCTATGATGCTGAGGGAAATGTCGTCGTCGATCATTTCCAGATCAACTCCGCCCGCAATGCCGATAACGAGCGCGATTTTGAAATCGCGGCGTCGGCTGATGGCGGGTTCTACATGGTCTATATGGACGATGATACGAATGGAACGCACACGACGGTCATGCTGGAGCGCTTTAACGCTTCGGGCCAGTCGGTCAGTTCGATGATCATCGCGGATGAGAATACTGGCAGCGATCTGAGGAATCCGCAGATCGCGATCAACAACAATTTCGTCGGCGCGCCGGGGTCTGAGGGGCATCGCCTCTATGTGACTTGGGAGGTCTCGGACGGCGCCGGCAACATTGACGTCATGGGCTCCTATATCCTCGAGAACATGACGGTTGCTGCCGGCAGCCCCTTCAACGCGGCGCAGAATTCGACGGATGAGGACCGGGACCACGACTCGGCGATGTTGACGACCGGTGAAGTCGTTGTGGTCACAGAGGAACTGGATTTCGGCGTGGTCTCGCTTGAGGTTCATGTCACGGGCACAAACGGTGTCCTTGCGCACAGCACTTTGACGTCATTGCCCAACACGGCGGGGGTGGGTGCCAACCCGCGGGTGGCTTCACTCTTGAATGGTAATTTCGTCGTTGTCTGAAATGAGAATGGCGACGTCCGCGCGCAACGTTTCAACAATTCTGCCGTAGCGCTGGGTCCGATCATCGAGGTTGCGACGGGTGCCGACAACCAGAATGAAGCGGTGATCGTGGCGCTGCCGGATGGCGGGTTCGTCATCGCATGGGATGATGACACCGACTCGCGGATGGAGGCACAGGCCTTCTTCGCGGATGGATCATTCGACGGCAGCCAGTTCATCATTGGCGGCACGGTCGACGGCACATCGCCGGCGCTTGGCGTGACCGGAGACGGCCGCATCTTGTTCGCGGCAGACCAGAACAGCGGCGGGGGAGAGATCTTCTATACGATCTGGGGTCCCCCCGATCCCCCCGACATCCACAGCCCCGACTATGCATCGGTCCCGATCAATTTTTTCAATGCCGATGTTGTGACGGGTGGGCCGGACAATTCGACCATCAACGGAGATGGCGGCGCCGACACACTGCTGGGGCAAAGCGGCAGAGACCTCATTGATGGACAGGGTGGCAACGACCGTATCGAGGCCGGGGCAGGCAACGATACGGCTTATGGTGGTTTCGGCGCGGATACGATTTGGGGCGAAGGCGGGTCGGATCAGCTCTTTGGTGGTGCCGGAGACGACAGCATCGACGGCGGCACGCAAGATGACACCATTCAAGGTGGAGACGGCAATGACACCATGAGTGGTGGCGATGGTGTCGATACTGTCGATTATTCCTATTCAATCAACACCGGAGGGCTCTTCAGCGGTTGGTTTATCGACATCGATGCTGGCGTTGCGCGGTTCAGCAGCCTGGGCGTTGTGAGCAGCACAGATAGTTTGTCGCTGTTTGAAAACGTCATCGGTTCCGGTTACTCGGACACGATTCTCGGCAACGCCGCTGCAAACCGTCTTGAGGGCCGGGAGGGAGACGATACCTTCCTCGTTTTTTCCAGTGCGAATAACGATACCTACGATGGTGGCCTTGGCATCGACACCTACAACTCGGAGACTTTGCCCTGGATTGACACTGTTCTCTTTGACGTGCCTGGCGGGGGGCGGCGGTCCATCCCCGGAGGCGTGATCCAAGATGCCATTATCGGCGTCGAACGCTTTGTCGTCGGTGGCGGCGCCGATTTCATCGGTTCCGGGGAAAATGAGAGTTTTACTGTCACATCTATCGGGAACTCTCACACCAACAATCTCGATGGTGGTGACGGCAACGATACATTGGATGCGGGCATCGGTGCCGATACCGTTACGGGCGGCTTTGGTGATGATCTGATCGTTGATCGGCTGGAAGATTCCGCCTCTACTCTGAGTGGTGGCAGCGGCGGTAACGATCGTCTGGACCTGTCCGGCGCGGACAATGGTTTCAGCATGACGGATTATAACGGCAATGTTGTCGGCGGTAGCGGTGCAACGTTGTTCATCTCGAATTTTGATATCATCGACGGGACAAATTTTGGCGACTACTTCCGGGAAATCGGCGACCTTGACATAGTCTATGGCGGTGGCGGCCACGACAGCTTTGAGTTCGATTTGGATCCGGGTCTCGATTTCCTCTATGGCGGCGATGGCAATGACACGCTGAGACATACCGGGGGCTTTGTCATTTTCGATCTGGAGGCAGGAACCGCCAATGGCAGCGCTGCCTTTGAGAGCATCGAGAATTTCCATGCCCTGAACTCTGTGGCGGTCTCTGTGGCAGGCAGCACGGTCGCGAATCAAATCTACGGGAATAGTGGCAATGACTCTCTGGTGGGGCGTTCCGGGGATGACACGCTGCGCGGTGAAGATGGCGCCGATACGCTGATCGGCAATGACGACAATGACTCGCTGGTCGGTGGCAATGGCAATGACAGCCTCTCGGGGGGAGAGGGCAAAGATTATCTGATCGGCGGGAACGACGACGATACGCTGTTGGGGGGCAATGGAGACGACACGCTGTCTGGCGGCGACGGGGCAGACAGCCTTTCGGGCGGTGGGAACGACGATACGCTTTATGGCGGGCTGGGCAATGACACCCTGATCGGCGGCAATGGCAACGACTATATGTCCGGCAGTGACGGCGATGACAACCTCTCGGGGGGGAATGGCAACGATACCCTGATTGGCGGTGCGGGGGCGGGTTCGCTGCAAGGGTTTGACGGGGACGATGTGATCCGCATCGATGCCGCTGACCTGACAGCCAATCTGAACGGGCGGGATCGTTTGCAGGTCGAGAATGGCCGGACCTTTGTGACCAACGGTTTGTCGGTCTACGGCTTTGAAGAGTTCCGTGGCGCCGACGGAAATGACTCTGTGCGCGGCAATGACGCGACAATCAATTATGATCTTGGCGGCGGTGATGGAAACGACACGCTCGAAGGCAATGCCGGCGCGGATTCGCTTTATGGCGACAATGGCAATGACGTGCTGCGTGGCGCTGACGGGGCCGATTACCTTTCTGGCGGTATCGATGACGACAGCCTCGACGGCGGATCGGGCAATGACACGCTTCTCGGTTCGGACGGTGTCGATACGCTGGTTGGTGGTGCCGGTGAAGACAGCCTCTCAGGTGGCAATCACAATGACTCGCTCTATGGCGGAACCGAGAATGACACACTGATCGGCGGGGATGGTGACGACTATCTCGCAGGTGATGAAGGCGATGACAGCCTTTCGGGTGGCAATGGCAATGACACGCTGACCGGCGGGGCGGGATCCGGCACCTTGCCGGGATTTGAAGGGGGTGATCGCATTGCGAACGACTCCTTCGACCTGATTGCCAATGTGAATGGGGGCACAGGTCGCGATACGCTGGTGATCGAGAACGGCCGCACTTTTGTGACCAACGGGCTTTCGGTCTATGGCTTTGAGGTGTTTCGCGGCGCCGATGGCAATGACTCGGTGCGCGGCAACGATGCCACGGTCGATTATGATCTTGGCGGGGGCGATGGCAATGACACGCTCGAGGGTAATCAGGGCAATGATACGCTGATCGGCGGCAACGGTGACGATGTCTTTGTCTTTGACGACAACTTTGGCAATGATGTCATCACCTTCTTCTCGTCGTCCAACGCCGAGAAAATTGATCTGAGCCAAGTGTCGGCCATCACCGATTTCACCGATCTGGTCACGAACCATTTGGCCAATAGTGGCGGCCTTGCTCAGATCTTCGTCGGTGCAGATACCATCCTGCTCCAGAACGTCGCATTTGCGGATGTCGGAACGGGGCTCGCATACGACGCGAACGATTTCCTGTTCTGAAGCTGAATGCCCCCTCTCCCTGGTTAAACCCGGGGGGAGGGCGTCGTTGCCACACGCCTGTCAATGTCGAGAACCGGGACCGTGTACCCGGAATGCTGACCTCTTGCTGGCAAACTGCCGCTGCGGCCCTCGGCGGCCTTAGGCGGCGATCACGGTCCAGGGTGTCGGATAGCGGAACTCTTCAAGGTTGGGCGTCTCGCCGATCCGGTCGATGACGGTGAAAAGCCCGGGGGCGGACAGCGGCGTCAGCACCCCATGCCAGGTGCCGCGATGCAGATTGATGCCCTGGCCGGGGGATGAGAGGAAGGCAAGGGGGGCAGCCTCGGGTGAGGCCGCGACGATGATGAGGAAAGGCGCCGAGGTCATCGGGATAAAGGCCTGACTGCCCTCGGGGTGGCGCTCGATCAGGTCGAAACTGTAGGGCAGGCTGCGGGGCACGGCGTTGAAGATCGAGATGCCGGCCCGCCCCTCTGGTCCGAAATCGAGGCGGGCGCGGTCGTGATGGCGCTGACAGAGGCCGGCATTGATCAGCCGGTAGGGGCCGGTGGCGTCGAGGATGTCGCCAAAGGGAGCAAAGCTGGCGGCCGTCAGCGGGGCGGGGATGATCAGGCGCATCGCGGGGCCGTAAGGGCCGGTGGCGCTTTGCCCCCCGGTTCCCCCGAGGATCTTTGTAAACAGATGGCCGTCATCTGCTGGGCCCAAAGGCGCCAGGGCCGCGCAGGCGGGCGTGGCGGTTGACATCCTTGTAGAGCAGATAGCGGAACGGGCCGGGGCCGGCGGCATAGCAAGCCTGCGGGCAATAGGCGCGCAG
>CALLZQ010000691.1 GCA_937858255.1 uncultured Tabrizicola sp. | reverse complement strand
GCCTTGAGGCCGGTGGCCATCGGCTCGTGCACCGATTTCCGCGGGATGATGCCGGGGGCCTTGACGTCGGCCACGCGGCGCTCGGTCGCGGCGATCGGGCCTTTGCCGTCGATCGGGTTGCCGAGGCCGTCAACGACGCGGCCCAGAAGGGCGTTGCCAGCGGGCACGTCCACGATGGACTTGGTGCGCTTGACGGTGTCGCCTTCCTTGATGTCCTGGTCGGAACCGAAGATCACGACACCGACGTTGTCGATTTCGAGGTTCAGCGCCATCCCGCGGATACCGCCGGGGAATTCCACCATTTCACCGGCCTGGACGTTGTCGAGGCCATGCACGCGGGCGATACCGTCGCCAACGCTCAGCACCCGGCCAACTTCGGCCACTTCGGCGTCTTTGCCAAAGTTCTTGATCTGCTCCTTGAGGATCGCAGAGATCTCAGCAGCCTGGATTCCCATCTCACCCAACCTCTTTCATTGCATTCTGGAGAGCCGCGAGCTTTGCCTTGACCGACGTGTCGATCATGGTCGAGCCCAGCTTGACGACGAGACCGCCGATGAGGGATTCATCGACGGCGGTTTTCAGTTTCACGTCCTTGCCGACGCGCGCCTTCAGCGTCGCGGCGAGTTTGTTGGCCTGATCGGCCGAAAGGGCAGCAGCCGAGGTCACTTCGGCGGTCACTTCGCCCTTGTGATCGGCGATGCGCGCGGCCAGATCGGCCAGCATCTGCGGCAGCACGAACAGACGGCGCTTGGCGGCCATCAGTTGCAGGGTGTTGGCCACGATGTCCGAGACATTCATCTTGGCGGCGATGGCGCCGATGGCGCGGGCCTGATCGTCGCGGCTGACGACCGGCGAGGCGATCATCTCTTTGAGATCGGCCGATGCGTCCAGCGCGGCGGTCAGCGCCGCGGTATCGGCTTCAAGGGCTTGCAGAACCCCCGCTTCCTGAGCGAGGTCGAACACGGCGGCCGCGTAACGCGCAGCGATGCCGGAGGAGATCGAAGCTGGTTCGGACACGTCAACCCTTCCGTAGTTTTGGGCCAGATACGCATGCGGCTAACGGTCGGCCCACAAAGGTCGCGCGCAGGAGCATGCGTCTGGAATTCGGCGCGTCTCTAGCAGAGGCGGGGCAACCCCGCAACCGTATTGGTCAGCAAAACGTGAACGGTTCACGCAAGTATCTGGTACTGTTAGCGCTGCTTTGGCCCGGGTGCGACGCTTTGAAGCCGCCATGCCGCCGCCACCATGGCGCAAAGCGTCGGAATCGCATTCAATCGCGGCACAGAGAGGCGCCCTCCCGCCGGGGCGGATATATCTGACGCGGCGCAGGAATGGCCTGCCCTACCCCTTCCAGCACCCGCAACGGGCGCCGCACCGCCTGGGCCAGACCACCGCGGGTCGGGGCATAGACCTGCTTTGACGCCTCAACCATCAGCACCCCGCCCACAAGCCAGGGCGCCCGCCGGCCAATCCGCTCCCACAGATCCGCCGTGCGCAACCAGAACCGGCCAGAGGAAGGGGGCGCGAACAGCGCGGCTACCGCGCGTTCAGGCGTAAAGCCATGCCGGCGAAGCTGCGCCTCAAGCTGGCCAAGACTATAGGGCCGGCCAAAGCCAAAGGGCGTGCCATCGCGCCGCGACCACAGCCCCGACCGGTTCGGCACGATGAAAAGCGCCCTTCCCCCCGGACCCAGCACCCGATGCGCCTCTTCCAACACCGCCGAGGGCTGTTCCGAGGTCTCCAGCCCATGCATCAGCACCAGCCGGTCGACCAGCCCGGTCGGCAGCGGCCAAGAGGTTTCCTCACAAAGAACGCTGACATTTTCCATCCCGGCGGGCCAGGGCATCACCCCCTGGGGGCCGGGCATCAGGCCGATAACGCGTCGCGCCTCAGCCAGATAGGGGCGCAGCAGGGGCACGGCGAAACCAAAGCCCGCGACAGTCTGGCCCGACATCGGCGACCACATCGACACCACCTGATCGCGGATCGCGCGCTGCGCCACGCGCCCAAGCTGGGTGCGATAGTAGAAATTGCGCAGGTCAAGCACATCGAGGTGCATGGTCGGTTTCCCTCACCAGCCCCCGCTTTCGGGGTGGTCGTTCACGGCCCGCAAGCCATTGCGGGCCGCCCGGAGACTGCCCCGTTTCTCGGAGAAACCTAGCGGATCGTTCCCCAGGGGGAAAGTCGTTCCGGTAGGGCGTTTACACAAGGGGCAATCCGCCGCTAGGCTACCCTGATCGAGATCAACTTTTCCAAGATCCCTTATTCCCAAGGCACCGGAGATTTCATCATGCCCAGAATTCTGGCCTTTGCCTGTCCCTTATGTCTTCTGCCCGTCGCTGCCCCCGTCATGGCGGATTGTCTGGAAGAGGTGCGCGGGCTCTATCAGACCGGCGGCCCGCATGACCCCTTCACCCGGCTGAACCGGCGCGAGATCACCGTCTCGCTGCACCCCGACGGCAGTACCAGCCCCTATAGCGATGTGCTGTGGGATGGCGCGATCAAGTCCCGCAACTGCTATCCCGGGGGCTGCGCCCTGTCGATCGGGCCGATGTCCTGGACGGCTTCCGGACCCGAGGGCCCGTGGACCGCAGGCGCTGACGCCTATTCCGGTGTGGACCCGGAAACTCTTGCCCGC